>JBDTZD010000169.1:0-3384 GCA_040005335.1 Pyrinomonadaceae bacterium
CCATATTGGCAAAAAATCCTTTTGCTGACGCGGGCTGCAAATTTTGAAAACTATTTTATTCGCTTCATTCTTGTCGCGCAAAAAGTTCCTAAAATTATTCAGTTCGCGTCTTCCACAGATAAAACGCGAAAATTGCAGCAAAAAATAAATCGCTCAAGCTCGCCAAAGCCGCCGTCAATGGAATTTCACCCGCTAAATAATAAGTGAACATCAAAACAACGAAAGACAATTTACCCGCCGCGCCAACAACCAAAAAAAGGCGTTCGCGCCTGCCTGTGATTCCGAGCCACAAATAGCAGACTCCAAAGAGAAAGATCCAACTGGAGATGATCCACAGGTAAAGCCCGTGCGATGGGTTCGGCAAACCTAAAAACTCCCGCAAACCGGAAAAAGACGGCACAAACAATAATGCGCCAAACATATTCATCGCCGCCGTTGAAAGCAACGCCACTCGCATCCATTTGCTCATTTCATTTTTCATGACAAATAAGTTTTCGACTTGGCGTGAAACGCATTGCCACGCGCACGCCATTCGCGTCCGGCAAAACCCGAATCAATTAGTAAGCCAAAAACAGTGTATTGCAAGTTGTTTTGCAATTTAAGCTCATCGAACTTGGGAGAAAAAGGATAAATTTCTGTTTCGCCCGACATTCTTGCAACAAAGTATTTTAAGTTTTGTTTTTTTGCGTTTGGCAGAAAAACCGCGCCCTCCCAATTCTCTTCGAGTTTTCTGACGGTGCGTTTCGAATCGTTCATTCGAGCCTTGAAAAGACTCTGACCCTTAGTTCTAACATCAATTAAGAAGGATATTTTCTCATTTAAATTCGTTTTGCCAAAAAAGTACGGCGTTGAGAAAAAGAATCTTTCGCAAAAGGCAAAAAATCGGTTGGAATTAAAAGCGTGAAGCAGGAAATATCCGCTTTGCCGCTGCCCGCTGTCGTCGGCGATAGCCAGCGAAATAGTAAACTCGTTAAAGCGAAAACGTTTCCAGACCAGTTCGGTGGCGCAAATCGTAATTTCCGCGTTACCATTTTGGGCAAACGCGCGAAACGGTTTGTCTCTTAATTGTTTGTTCCAAAAATCGAGATTTGCGACGCCAATTAAACGTAATTCTTTGACGTTATTAATTTGAGCGACGAATCTGACTTCTTTTGGTTCAAGTGTTTTCATCAGCAGATAAATTTAATCTCAATTTTAACACTAGCGCTCGGCTGGACACCGGACGGTGCGAGCATCACATTTCGCGACTGGGCAAACGGATTTGGCGGCAAGAAACGAATGGCGGCGAGCCAAAACGCTTGCAAAATTCACCGGAGGAAAAACTTTACGCCAATGGTTTGTCGCCCGACGGCAAACAGTTTGCTTTCACGCGCGGCGGCGAAATCCGCGATCTTTTTGTGATTAAAGATGCAAAATAGCTGTTTGTGGGATTTAAAAGTTAAATCGTTTTAAGCAGTGAGTTTAAGAAGTTCGCTCCTCGTGTTTTATAGTTTATTTCCAAAGTCAAACGGCAGTAGCGCCGGTATTTGAAGCGGATTTAAAATCAAAGGCAAAATGATTCTAGCGGTTTTTAGTGACGTTGAAGCGACTAGTCCGCGCGCTTTTGCCGTCTCTTTATCAACGCTTTCAGGAACAATTTCGGGTAGATCTAATTTAGTCGGAACTTGCGCATAATCTAATTGTTGGGCGACAATTTGCGAGGCGTTTTGAAACAAGGTAACGTGCGCTTTAAATTTTCTGCCGGACATTCCATCGAGATGCGATTGCACGCCTGCTTCGTAAAAATCCCATTTATCAGTTGCCGCGCCCATCAAGGGCGGCAAAACATGACCGTAGAAATAGCTGGCAAGAGCGATTTTAGCTTGTGCGGGCATACTGACGAAGGTTGCCAGCTGCGGTCTAATCTGTAGATTCTTGGATAAATTCCCGCTCAGTTTGCTCGCCATTAATTCGAGAACGCTAGATTCCGAAACGCGGCACTGCGTTGCGTCTTCGTATTCCTTGACGCTCAAACCTTTCCGCAAAATTTTGCTGACAACGTCCCAATCCGCAGTTATCGCCGCGTCCGAAGCTGGATTTCCGCCTTTGTCAACAAAATATTTACGATAACCGAGCGCCGCTTGCGGCGAATTAATCTGAACGCCGATCCCAAACGTCACATCCTGTTTGTCGGTCGGCATTTTCTTGTTGTTGTACATATGAAGAACTGGAGCTTCGTGATTGCGTGTAAATTTGAGCAAATAATCCCATGCTCCTTGCGACATTGAATCGGGTTTAGGAACTGCCATATCTTTTATTCCTTACAGATAGAAATGAATTCTTGCGTGAACAAATTTGACGATAAAAGCAAAACCTTTTGCTGCCCACAGGTTTTATTTAATGATCTGTCGTCAAGAGTTGTCCACCTTCAAACTTGTAGTTGTTTTCGGTTAAATTTATTGAAAAGCAGCCGGTATCGGTTGATCCTCGCTCACGCCCCACGGCGTTGATTGAAACTGTCCGTTGGAGCTGTTCAAGCGATACCACGCGCCGATTTGCGGGCGAAAAACTGAGATGTCAGATTTCTGGTCACCATCGAAATCCCCCACTGCCGGAACATCCCCGCTCTGACCAAATTGCACCCCACTGAACTGATTGTTAGAACTATTGAGTCTGTACCAGTTGCCACTCGTTGGGCGAAACACTGAAATATCCGTTTTATTATCGCCATCAAAATCTCCGACTGAAGGAATATCGCCGCTCGCGCCAAATTGCACCGCGACAAATTGATTATTTGAGCTATTGAGCCGATACCAATCTCCGTTTGAGGGGCGAAAGACAGCAATGTCAGATTTACTGTCGCCGTCAAAATTGCCAAGCACGGGAATATCGCCGCTGGCGCCAAACTGAACTCCGACAAATTGATTGTTTGAACTATTGAGGCGATACCAATTTCCCGATGCGGGACGGAACACCGAGATGTCGGCTCGCCCGTCGCCGTCATAGTCACCCGGACGCGGGAGATCGCCGCTGGCGCCAAACTGCACGGAAACAACTGCATTGTTCGAGCTGTTGAGCACATACCAGGTTCCGATTGACGGGCGAAAGACGGCGAAATCGGTTTTACCGTCGCCGTCATAATCGGCGGGAGCGATTAGATCAGTTGAGATCCCGAATTGCTGCGAGAGAAAACCGGCGGCGGAGCGGAGCAAAAACCAGGTTCCCGATGATGGGCGAAAAACTGAAACGTCGGATTTGCCGTCACCGTCAAAATCAAACGGGGCGCGCGCAGTGGAAACAGCTGCGGACGCCGCCCAGAATCCGCTTTGCAGATTAAAAGTGCCGCAATCGTTTTGATTAATCCCCAATTATTTGTCCCGCCTTGATTTCGTTCAAAAATATAAG
>JBDTZD010000029.1:0-3363 GCA_040005335.1 Pyrinomonadaceae bacterium
GCCGTCGTAGTTTATACTGTAACTTAATCCTTCATTATTATATAAGCTGACGGCTTCACGAACATTTCCATCGAAAATGGTATTGCCTTTATTCAAAAGAATACATCTGTTACATAATTTTGTTATAGCGGGCATACTATGACTCACAAAAAGGACAGTCCGACCCTCTTTATCTGAGACAGACTTCATTTTCCCTAGGCACTTCTTTTGAAATTCAGCATCTCCTACTGCTAACACTTCATCTACAATCAGGACTTCTGGTTCCAAGTTTGCAGCAACCGCAAATGCGAGGCGCATATACATCCCGCTTGAATAGTGTTTGACGGGAGTGTCTAAAAAATCTTCGACCTCGGCAAAATCTACAATTTCGTCAAATTTTTTCGCAATCTCTTCGCGCTTCATTCCCAGAATCGCGCCGTTTAAAAAGATGTTTTCGCGCCCCGTCAGTTCATGATGAAAACCTGTCCCGACTTCGAGCAAGCTGCTAACGCGACCATATAGCTCGACTTTGCCTGTGGTCGGTTCGGTAATGCGCGAGAGAATTTTGAGCAAAGTTGACTTACCAGCGCCGTTGCGCCCGATAATTCCAACGACTTCGCCCGGATTAACTTCAAAACTAACGTCCTTTAATGCCCAAAAAGTGGTCTTTTCGCTGTTGCCATTATTTCGGAACCCTTTGAACGGAGCGCGGACGGCATCCGTCAACGATTCACGCAGGGTTGAATACGGCTTTTGCTGCGCGCCGATTTTGTATTGCTTGCTAAGATTTTCGACTCGGATAATCGGTTTCATTAAACTAATTTTCTGAACCCTCAATTATCTCCGTTGTCGTTGCGTCCAGCCATGTTTTCAGATCGTCCGCCGATTTAAAATCAAATAATGCTTCGCTTAAATTCTCAATTTGAGATAGCGATAGCCTTTGAATTTTTTGCATCGTTGCTTCGCTCAAATCGCCAAACCGATGTTTCAACAAACGAAAAACTATTTTCTCTTCTCCTTGCTGTAAGCCTTGCTGTAAGCCTTGCTGTAAGCCTTCACGAATACCGCGTTGGATAATATCTTGATAAACCACTGATTCTTTCATAATGTCCTCGCTCAACAACCGATAAATTAAATTCTTGTCGTAACGCAAACCCGCAAAAATCTGCGTTTGCGCGTAGAGTTCGCGGCGCCGCTCACTGGTTGGCATTTCCCCGATTCGATTCGCGACTTCCTCAAGCAAAGAAGTATTTTGATTCTCCCGCGCTAAGACGGCAAGCGGCAACGTACCTTCGTTCTGCATTAGCAACTGCGAATCTTGTTCCCACACCTTCAAGATTTGATACCGATGCCAAGTATTTGCCGTCCGAAATTCGGTTGGAATATCCTGCTGCGTCTCTTTCAAAAACAAAACTATTTGCTGCACCGGAACATTGTGTCGCCGATAAAGCCGCACCCAATAATCAAGCATTCGGAGCGGCATTGACGGGCGACTTTCCGGTTCAACTTGAAATTCGAGATGCAAAATTAAATTTTCGCCGCGCAAAAATGTCACTGAATCCGCCCTGATCGGCTCGATTTGCAGTTCAGTTTTCAAAACCTCCAAGTCGCCAATGCGTTCGCCTAGCAGCCATTCGGCGAATTGTTCGGGGTAAGTTTCCGCCAGATATTTACAAAGATTGTCAAATGCCATTTTGGGCGAAAACCTCAAACTACGTCGGCAAAACTTTTTTCCATCCGGCGAAAATTGTAAGCCGAATAAACCAACACGGCAACAGTTACTAAAGCCGAAATGCCAAGCGCCGTCCAATCAAACGGACGCCCAAAAATTGCTGCTCGGTAACCTTGGATTTGCGCGGCGAGCGGATTTAAAAACAATAAAAAACGCCAACGTTCGGGAATCGGCGTGATGATTCCTGACGCAAACATCCCAAGCTGAATAAAAAACGGCAGCGCGTAACGAATATCGCGGTACTTGACGTTTAACGCCGACATCCACATTCCGATGCCGATTGCCAGCGTCGCCGTTAACAAAACCAGCACGGGAAGCATCAGCAAACTGAGCGAAAACCCGATTGCGTAATAAATTATTAACCCAACAAGCAAGACAAACGCGACGGCAAAATCAACCAGACCGGAGCCGACCGCCGCTATCGGAATCACCATTCGAGGAAAATAAACTTTGGTAATTAAATTCGAATTGCCGACCAGACTATTGCCGCTGTTGGTCACCGCGTTTGAGAAAAACGTCCACGGAAGCAGTCCCGCGTAGGCAAAAAGCGGATATGGAACGCCGTCCGAAGGGAGTCCCGCAAGATTGCCAAAGAAAACTGTAAAAATCAGCATCGTGAAAAGAGGCTGAATGATTGCCCATGCTGCTCCTAATGCTGTTTGCTTATAACGCACCTTGATATCGCGCTCGGTCAAAATATAGAGCAAATCGCGATAATGCCAGAGATCTCTTAAGTTTAAAGCAACCCAGCTGCGACTCGGCTCAATCACGATCAAGGGTTTATCAGGCAGGGGATTAGCGGAAGATAAAACGTCGCTAGTTCTTGTTTGATAATTATTTGGCGTTTCAACCGCCGCCGGCGGGTTATTACTGCTAATCATTAAGACTGTTTATTTACTTGGGAAGCCAAAGATGAGTTTAGTCAACCAGCCAAAGTATAGTCAAATCAAATAAACTTTTGATGTTGTCGCCTGATCTGCGAGCATTGTTGCAATCCCAAGCCGGTAGAGAGTAAAAAATATTAGGAAATGCAAAGATTCTATACTTTTGATTGATAAAATTTTGTGAGTTTATGCCGAAGGGTATCAACAAATTACAAAATTATTTGTTAGAGTTGGAGACGCCGGAGGTGCTTCACAGCAGCGATGATTTTTTGACGCATCACATCAGCATTTTTGATTATTTGAAATGTTGACAATATCCTGAACACATAACGCAGAAAATCGCTTTGTCAGACAACTGCTAAAGATAACGAACCAAGATTATAAAGATTTACTGTTATTAGTTTGGGTCAACAATTTTGAAATCGCAGCCAGAACAAACAATTTAAAGCCTTTAACTTATACTTTTACATTAAATGCCTTTTAAAGCGTTGCCCTCTATCTCAATTGATTCTGCTGTTAATGCGCAACAGCTAACCTCAAGTGTTGTGCGCGGCACTTTTGTCACCGGCGCCGCTCAGATTATTAAATTTTGCTGTCAATTTGGGACGATGATCGCTCTCACGCGCCTTTTGTCACCTGCAGATTTTGGTTTGTTTGGAGTCGTTTTTGCTTTAATTGTTTTGTTTGAACCAATCAAAGAAGGCGGGCTCGCGCTTTCAACTTTGCAAAAAAACGAAGTTACCCACAAGCAAATCAGCAACCTGTTTT
>JBDTZD010000280.1:0-3358 GCA_040005335.1 Pyrinomonadaceae bacterium
GAACAGACGGAAATTTACGACGACGGTTACCTGCGCGTCGAGCATGAAAATTATTATGTGGCTTGCAATGGGCAAAACGTCCGGCTCCCGCGAGCCGAATTTTTAATTTTTTCGCGGCTCGTGCGGACTCCGCTCCGGTTTGTTTCCGCCGAAGAATTATGGCAAGCAGCCTGGGCAACCCGCAAAAACTTTAATGCGGTCAGTTTGCACGTTTATGTGTACCGTTTAAGGCGCAAATTTGAACCATTTGGGCTAACTATAGAAACTATGGTTAATGTCGGTTATTGTTTCACACCACTTGAAACAGCTATGAAAACTGCTCAAACAAAGTGATTAAATTTTTGTGAGTGCTTTCAAAAGCGTCCTGTCTAAGCTCATATTCCGGGGCACAACTTTTGCAATACCCTATCTGCAAAATTCTTTTGACGTTCCGTTCTGCTACAGACAAAACGAAATGTTAATAAAAATAAAACGGAGTTTATCCAAAAGTTATGCAAGCAATTATAGAAAATGAGCAAGTTTGGGAAAAAGAGAAAATCCAGAAACATGAAGAAACGGTTGGTTTTTTTGTCGGAATTTTTGGATGCTGGCACAAAGAATTGAGTCGTCCCTTTACAACAGCTAATAACAGCTATCGCGTTTGCTTGAATTGCGGAGCGCGTCGGCATTTTGACACAGAAACTTTGAAAACTTACGGACAATATTATTTTCCGCTTGAAGCTAAAGTTGTTGAATTTAAACAAAATTAATTTTTAACAAATAAGCCCCTACAGTTAATAATAAACAAAAGAGCGGATTTTCTTGAAAAAGAATCCGCTCTTTTGTTTACTGGCTAATCCTTCTCACCGTCCTGCCTTTTGAAAGTTACTTATCTGTTGCCTTGAACCTTAAGCTTGAAACCTTTAGAATTCGGCGTTTGGTTTCAAACATATTTTAGCGGAGATGAAAAGCGTTGGCGGAGTCAAACACAGCCATTCAAAAAGCTAAATTGCAACTCCAGCGCGGCGCAAATCGTGTGCGAAGCGGTTTTTCGTCGCGTCAATTATTTGTTTATCTGGCTATTTTAGGACCCGGCGTTATTGCCGCCAACGCCGGTAACGACGCGGGCGGCATCGCTACGTACGCCTCGGTCGGAGCTGATTACGGCTACAGTCTGCTTTGGACCTTTATTCCCATTACAATCAGTCTTTGTATCGTCCAAGAAATGTGCGCCAGAATGGGCGTTGTCACTGGCAAAGGTTTGTCTGATTTGATTCGTGAACAGTTTGGTGTCCGTCCGACCGCTCTTGTGATGTTAGCGTTATTGATTGCCAACGGCGGCGTCACCATTTCAGAATTTATTGGTATCGGTTTGGCGCTAGAAATGTTCGGCATACCGCGTTTTGTTAGCGTTCCGCTTGCTGCCGTAGCAATTTGGTGGCTTATTGTCAAAGGTTCTTACGAGCGAGTCGAACGGATTTTCCTTGTGATGTCGCTCGTTTTTTTCGGATACATAATTTCGGCATTTCTGGCGCAGCCAGAATGGACGGAAGTTGGCAGGGGTTTTGTGCGCCCGACAATTCAATTTGATTCCGGTTACTTATTTACCATGGTCGCCATTATTGGGACGACAATTTCGCCGTACATGCAGGTTTTTGTCCAATCGTCGGTAGCCGAAAAAGAAACGCCGGTTGAAGAATATTCACTCACGCGGGCTGATGTTTTTATCGGTACTTTATTTGCAATGGCAGTTGCATTTTTTATTGTCGTTTCGACCGCGGCTACGCTCCACAAACAGGGTGTTCACGTCGAAACGGCTGCCGATGCTGCTCGCGCGCTCGAACCTCTGGCAGGAAAATATGCCAGCATTTTATTCGGAGTTGGGTTATTTGGCGCGTCAATGCTCGCCGCGGGAGTTTTACCGTTAGCAACAGCTTATTCAATTAGTGAAGCCCTCGGATTTGAAAAAGGCGTCTCGCGAAATTTCCGTGAAGCTCCAACTTTTTTGGGGATTTTTACCGGGCTGATAATTGTTGGGGCAGTTGTGGCGATGCTGCCAGGTTTCTCGCCGATTCGGATTTTGCTTGTTACTCAAGTCATTAACGGCTTATTGCTTCCGATCCTGCTCATTGCCGTTATTATGCTGGTTAACAAACCGGAGATTATGGGCAAATATATCAATAGTCTCGCATACAATGTTTTCGCCGTTTTAACCGTGATTATCGTTTCGATTTTATCTTTTTTGCTGCTTGGTCTAACCCTATGGAATTTGCTTTTCTAAAAACTTCCGCTTAATCTGTCGGCAACCCAAGAGAGAGCTATTGCCAATGAAATCGTCCGAACTAAAAAAACAGATTTTCTTCACGCTCAGTATTATCGGTGCGATTCTCTTGCTTTTGTTTGTCATCCAGGCCGTCGCTCCGCCGATGCGCGGCTATGTCGTCGCGCTTTTGAGCGACAAGATGATGAACATGGATGCAGTAGCGGGCGAAACCTTTGATAATCTAGTCAGGCTCGCCAAGATAATGCTCTGGATGAGTTTGATTGTCATTATCGTCCGATTCTTGAACGCGCTGCTCTTCAGCGCTGCTTTTCGACAAGAACGTGGCAGCCAAGCCTCAAGTCTGCTTCGCAATGTATTTTCGATCACAATCTATCTGGTCTCATTTTTCGTCATTTTTAAGTCGCAGTATCCAGGCGTTGATCTTGCCGCGTTATTTACTACAAGCGCAATCTTGGGCGTAATTCTAGGTCTGGCGTTACAGGACACTCTGGGCAATTTATTCGCCGGTTTGAGTTTACAAGCCGATCAGCCGTTTCAGGTCGGCGATGTCGTCACTATTCCGAATAAAGGTGCGGGCGTGCTCGAAAGCGTTACTTGGCGCGGCGTCAAAATCCGCACCTTTCAAAATAAGCTGCTCGTAATCAGTAACAGTATTTTGGGCAAAGAATCAATTGAAGTAGCTCCGCGCGATAATTTAAATGCGCGGATAGTTCATTTCTCAACGCTCTCAAGCGAATCGCCAACGCGCACGATTCACGTTGTCCGCGAAGCCGTTCGCGAAGCCGAAAACGTTTCCGCAAAACTCAAACCCATCGTGCGAATAAGGGATTTTACCGATCACGGCATTGATTGGGAAATTAAGTATTGGCTTGAAAATTACGCTAAATATAATGATACTGACGCGCTCATCCGGCAGCGAATTTGGTACGCCTTTTTGCGTGAAAAAATCAATTTTGCTTCGCCCTCGCAAACGCTTTATCTTAAACGCCGCCAGCAGAAACCTAAAAAAGAAGACGAAATTTCCAAAGTCTTTGAGCGTTTATCGGCAATCGAGATTTTTGAGCCGTTGTCAGACGAAGAAACGATGCAGCTTGC
>JBDTZD010000299.1:0-11314 GCA_040005335.1 Pyrinomonadaceae bacterium
CCCGGCTCTCCTGCAACAAATTGGTCGGATTTTCCATATTGAACCGCCACGAAATTCCGATTGGTTTTATTTATAGCTTGCAAAACGAGACGTTCCGCCCAATCGCCTTGTTCTCTGTTGGTAATAAATTCCGAAGACGCTTGCGTTGGCGGAGAGTTACGAACTCGCGCCGCATCAAAGTCAACAACACTTTTAGATACTTGTCGAGCTATTTGGTCTATCGTATTTTTGTAAGTCACAATTGGTCGTTAATTTCTTGAATTTCGTATGGCAAATAAATAAAAACATTATGAAAAATTGTTCGCACATGAGCAAGTTGTATTCGCACATTCAATAGAAGAAAGGGTCATACAATTAAGTTTATGCGAGACGTGTCATCCGCGATTGATTTGAGCCTTGAAAACTTAACCACTTTCGGTAATTTACATTTTACGCCGCGCCAGCTTTACTACGAAGTTTGCCGCACCATGAAGCAGCCAAAAGGTCTCAATGCTCTGCCAGCGGCAGCCGTTTTCGCCGCCGCCGCGCTCCCAGCCCTCGGTTTAGCGACGCGGAAAACCAAAACAGCCGTTGCCCTGTTTGCTGCAAATGCGCTTGTCACAGGGGGATTAGTTTGGCTGAGACGCGCCCAGCAGATGCGGACGCCGCCCATGCCATTTAATAGTTTTGCAAGCGCCTTGGCAAATTATTGGCGACATCGGCAGCGCCCGTTCGGGTTGCTCGGCGGCGGTTTTGACCAAAACGCTGCTCTAAATTCTTATCCGCTGGATCTGGCGCTTTACGGTTTACCGCGTCTGCTCGTTTGCCAATCGGCAGAAATAGCGCAGATGCTGCTTGCTAATAATTTTCATCTTGAAGCCTCGTGTGCGGTTGTGCATCTGGGGCAAACTGCTCCGCTCAGTGAAATTTTCCGAGAAATGCTCGCTTACGCTCCGCAAGCTTGCGTTTACTTTTTGCATGATGCAAGCCTGACCGCTTATTCGCAACTCTTGGATTTGCGTGAACGACTTGATTTGCCCGCCAATGTCAGGCTGCAAATTTTGGGTTTGCGCCCCGTGCACGCCGAACGGCTGCATTTATTTGCGCAACAAGGTGAATTCGTGCCCAATGTGCCAATTGAGAGATTGACGTTTTTGTCCGATGATGAAAAACTCTGGCTGGCAGCGGGCGGGCGAGCAGAAGTCGCTGCTGTTAATCCGGTTCGCCTCATGCGTGTTTTACGAAGACTGGTTTTAGGGTTGCCGACCACTCAAAGCACTTGGAAATTGTCTCTGCCGCCGCGCGAGCTGGGTTTTATGTCGTAAAAATATGGCAAGTTATCAAACAATAGAATATTCCGACGAGTTGTTAGCCGACCAATCAGTCAGCCGAGTTTACAATAATAACCGCCGTGAATGGCGCACACAGACGGCAGACGGGCGCGTTGAATGGCGTGATAGCGCGGGCGCAAGCGGCGTGGACGAACTGCTTGGCGGCGGAATTATTAAACGAACTGTCACTGGCGGGCAGCCGGTTTACGGACGCGAACAAGGTTACGGGCGAACGCTCTGGTCAAATGGTTTTTTGACCATCAACCGTACTTCGTTCAGTGGGCGAATTGGCACGGCTTTAGCAGCAATTGGCGGGGCGGCTCTGATTGGCGGATTGGTTGCGCCGCCGCTAATTTTGTCGGCGCAGGAAGAAGAACAACTTCGCCAGCAGCGCGCCGCGCAACAACAATCCGGCGGTGACGGCGGTTCTTCCGGGGGCGATTCCGGCAGTGGTTCCGATTGGGATGACGGCAGTGATTCAGGCGATGCAGATGGGGATTTTGGTTAAAACAACATGCCTCGTTTTTGCGCAGTTTTAACCAACGAAAATAACCTCGATCATTTGCGAAATGAAATCTCGCAGATGCGCGGACGCACAATTTTCGTTGACAACATGGCAGCCCTCGCTCTGATTGAAAATGCCTCTGGCAAAGCCGAAACTTTCACGTTTGGCAAATTGACCGCCGTTGGCGAAATAACACTCGATAATCGGCTTGAAATTCAATCCTTAATTAATTCTCAACTGCCATCCGGTTGTTCTGACGCGGAGCTTTTGCTGCGTTTTTATGCACAAGACGGAATTGCGGCATGTTCAAAGATGCGCGGAATGTTTGCCGCAGCGATTTACGACGGAAGTAGTTTGCTCGTTGTGCGCGACGCAATCGGAGCGCGAACCTGTTTTTATGCCAAATCCAAAAACTCTTGGGCTGTTTCGTCGTCGCTCAAAGCGTTGCGGCGTTGGTCGCGGCTCGAAGTCAAACTGAATTTGTCAGCGGTTGCTTCCTTTCTCACATTTGCTTATTTGCCCGGTGCGGAAACCTTGCTCGAAAATGTTTACGAAATGCTGCCCGGACATGCCTTGCGACTTTCCCCAAATGGCAAGAGCGAACTCGTCAATTATTACGAGCCGCGTGAGAATTACGACAAAAATATTCCGGTGGAAACACACGTTTCCCGCTTGCGCCAGATTCTTGAACAAGCAACGATTGAGCGTTTGCCAAAGGCTTCAGAAGATGTTGGAGTATTTCTATCTGGCGGAATTGACAGCAGTCTGGTGACAGCACTCGCCGCGCGGCAGCATCAAGCAGCGGTTCATACTTACTCAATCAGCTTTGGCGATCAATTGCCAAATGAAACTGCGTATTCCGGGTTGGTTGCGGCGCATTGCGGCACGACGCACCACGTTTTGTCTTTTAACGGAAAAGCAATTGCCGCGCATCTTGCCGAATCGGTAGCGGAGCTTGATTGTCCGGTCGGCGATCCGCTGACCGTCCCGAATCTGCTTTTATCGAGAGCCGCGGCCAGCGACGGTTTACGCGTCATCTTAAACGGCGAAGGCGGCGATCCATGTTTTGGCGGACCGAAAAATCTGCCGATGTTGATCGAACAACTACACCGTTCACCTGATAAATCTCTGGCCCGCGTTTACCTGAGTTCGTACCGCAAATGTTATGACGATTTGCCTTTCCTGCTGGCACCCGAAGTGCAAAAAAAATTAGAAAACGCCTCCTTGCTGGAGCACCTTGTCGAACCGTTTTTAGAATCAACGCGCTTCGATTCTTATTTAAATCGCCTGCTTTACACCAACATCCGCACAAAACTCGCGCACCATATTTTGCCCAAAGTTGAGCGCCTGACGGCTTCATGCGGAATTACTGGACGCGCTCCGCTCGCAGATAAAACGGTGATTGATTTTTCGTTCGCAATTCCGCCCGAACTAAAATTGCGCGGAACGACTGAAAAATGGATTTTGAAAGAAGCCGTCCGCGACCTTTTGCCGGCGACGGTGGTTGATCGCCCGAAAAGCGGAATGCGAGTTCCCGTGCAGCAATGGCTGCACGGGCCGCTCAAAATACTGAGCAATGAATTATTGCTTGGGAAGAGAGCGCGCGACCGAGGCTTGTTTCAAACCGAAACGATTCGCGCCTTCGTACGCGGTGAAAATTCTGTGTACGCACGGCACGGCGGCAAACTCTGGCTGTTGCTAACGCTCGAATTATGGCTCAGAGCGTTTTTAGATTCCGAGTGACTACAGCGCTAATCCGTTTTGTTCTTCCGCCTCGTCTTCATTCTCATCTTCGCCCTCTAGCTCGCCAAACTCCCAACCGTCATAAACAGCAATCTCAAATTGTTCGGCAAGGCGCGCAAATTCGACGTTTTGTTGTGCTAATGAGAGCGGCGTGTGAGTTTCAACTTTGTCTATGTGCAACAAATACTCGCCGGTTGGTTTTTCAGTTTCTTCGTCGCCGAGTTCAAAAATATCTATAAAATCAAAGCCCTTTGATTCGAGATGCTCGCCCAGTTTTTCGAGCTTGTCAACATCCGTATCCACAAAATAATAGCTGTACAGCATATCTTCGTCGGCTTTCCAGTTATCTTCGCGACGTGCTTCGTCAAAAATCTCTTGTATTCCTGCTAATTGCGATTCTACGTCTGTAAACATAATTGCTCCTTAATTAGTAATAATAAAATCTTCTTGACACCTCGGATAATATAGAATTATTATACGCTCAATCAATCGGGTAAAAACAGGTCTCAAGAAATTTTCAGATCATTTAACTTCAGACCTTCTCATCAATTTTAAACAAGACAATACGTTTTGACTTGTTTCCTCATCATTTGTCACTGCAAGTAGAACTGGGCTTGCAACGGATTCAGACTTTTAACGCGCGTGGTGGATATTACTGCGTCTTCTGATTGGAAGTTATTGGCAAAACGATGGCGGGTTCGCAGGCAATCGCGGCAACTGGACAAGCTATTTTAGGGTTGTTGGCTGATGCTTGCCCCAAGCCGGAATTTGCTACGGCTCGATTTGAACTTTATCAAAGTTCAAATTTTCAAAACCCGATGGACGAAGGCATTTCGCTTTTTCTTTATCGAATTGAAGTCAATGCTGGACTGCGCAATGTACCGACGAATTTAGCCTTTAACGGTGAACGTCGCCGCCCGCCGCTGCCGCTCGATTTGTCTTATGTTTTAACAGCGTGGGCGAAAAATACGGTTAAACAACAACGACTTCTTGGCTGGGCAATGAGAATGCTCGAAGACGTTTCGGTTTTGTCCGCCGGTTTGCTCAATCAATATTCGCCCGAACGAAATATTTTCAGGGCGCATGAAACAGTGGAACTGATTTTTCAAACGCTTTCGCTGCAGGATTTATCAAATTTGTGGAACATTATCAAAGCCAATCCGCCAACTTCCGTCACTTATATAGCACGTGTCGTCGGCATCGAGTCAGAAATTTCAGCCACTGAAGCCGCGCCCGTGCAAACGCGCGAATTTGATTTGGCTAGAAAATAAATTTAATTTTCGCTTGGATTTTTAACAATGGAATTGCTCTCCCCGCAAATCATTGAAAAAGTTGCGCTCATAGCTCCCCTCGGATTGCGATTCCACGATGCGGCCACCGGCGCGATTGTCGGCGATGGCTTGGACGTTTCGATTTATCCAGCAAATGATGAACTAAAAGAACGCGTCCGGACAGCGGTGCCCAATCGTATTGGCGTTTATGTTTTGCACCGCGCCGCAGGCTTAAGAAATTTGGCTCCGGGCACCAGCGAAGAAGATTTTTGGAACAGCAACCCCCCTGGAAAATCCTTTGTCGTTGAAGTTTTGGACGAAGAACGAAGATTCCAACCATTTCAATTTACTGTTAATTTGCCGGTGCGCGGTGTTTATCAATGGGAAAATTCTGCTGCCGTTTCACCGCCTGGGCGAGGTTTGTCGAGCATCCCGCTCTATTCCGCTCCGACGCGCAAAGTACTGGGCGGAATGGCGGTTGTGCGCGCTGAAATGTTTGACGCAGCGGCAAATCGAACAGCATCATTTGCAGTTGTCGAAGCTCATTTTGCGGGGCGCTTGGCGGCGCGCGGAATCGCGGACGGGGACGGCAAACTCGCGCTAATTTTTCCGCAGCTGCCGCCGAATGCCGCGCCTCTCGGTTCGCCTCCGGTTCCGACCGGGGCGCTCGCGCTGACCAAACAATTCTGGCAGCTGGATTTAACCGTCAAATACCAGCCAAGCAATAGTTTTGTTGTCGCTTCGCCGCCAACCGAAACGCTTAATCAAGCGGGGGGGCTGCCGGATTTGCGCGTCGCGCTTGCTCAAAACCGAGGAAAAATATGGGCTGATAGCGGTCAGACCGAAGAATTAACCGAAGTCACTTTACGATACGGCGAAGAATTGATTTTGCGCTCACGCGCCGCCGTTTTGTCGCCGCCTGATGATACGGCGCGTCTCTCAAAATTATTCGTTAGTCCGGCAATTTAAAGCCAAATTATAGAGGAGAATAGCTATGCCAGAGTATCTAGCGCCCGGAGTTTACGTCGAAGAAGTTTCTTTTCGCTCAAAATCAATCGAAGGAGTCAGCACTACGACAACCGGTTTTATTGGTCCGACGCGCTACGGTCCCGACAAACTTGAACCAGATATCGTCACGAGTCTCGGCGAATTTGAACGAATTTACGGTGATCGTCAACCGCTTGAATTTACCGATTCTAGCGACAATTCGAGACAGAAAATTGACAACTTTATGTGGCACGCAGTCCGCGCTTTTTTTGAAGAAGGCGGCAAACGATTGTACATTTCACGCGTGTTTAACCAAATAAATTCGGATTCTAACGATCCTAAATTTGATGATGGTCGCGCCAAAGCTTTTGTGACGTCAGCAGTTTCCCCGCCGGCAACTGTTGACGATACCGTTAAACATCTAAAGGTCAGCGCTCGTTTCCCCGGCGTCTCGGGAACAATGCGGGTTTGGCTGACTTTGCGAATCGGGCAAAGCGTTCTCGGTTCAAAAGAAGTCGAACAACCGGACGGCACCAAAACGCAGGTTTCGACGGTTGCCGCTTTGCTCGACAAAGACATCGTTTGCATCGGTCGCGAAAAGGAAATTATTGTTTCGCCCGTCACGTCTCCGCCGTCTCTACTATCTCCTCCACTCATCTCGCCGCCACAACCGCCTGTTCAAAGTATCAAGAAAAAAGTTATGGACGGCAAATTTTATCAAGCTCTAATGGAACGTGATTCGCAAACCGGTGCGGTTAAATGGACTTTTAAACCGCTTAAATCCGGTGATAGCAGCGTCACACTTGCAGACCTTGATTCAAACAGCGACGACCAAATTCGCATTGTTAACTTGAGCGCGGCAACTCAACCGATTAACGACGAAGAGCAAGCGCCGGTTGCGGTTTGGAGCGATCTAGCGCTTGACCCGGATCACAAACGCGCTGGCGCGCCGGACTCGGTTTTTGGAAAGTTCGCCGAAAAGCCGGCCAATGCTGCTGACGCTCGCCGCCTACCAGTAGTTATTACCGCTAATCTGCTCAATAACGGCTTACAAGTTTTAGGACATTTATTTGCAGCCGAAAATAAACTGGAAGAAAATTTGCTGAATCTCGAGTCAACCGACACTGACCGCTCGATTAGATTGAAGCTTGACGACGGCAACGATGGGCAACGACCGACCGCCGGGGATTATGAAGGAGTTGATAAAGAGACGTTGCCTTTTAAAACCGGTTTGAAAGCGTTTGAAGACATTGAAGACATCTCGATTGTCGCGGCGCCGGGTTCAACTTTCGGCTACGGCGGCAATTATCGCAAAAACTCCGAAACGATCACTAATTTATTGATTTCACACGCCGAACGGATGCGTTACCGGATTGCTGTCTTGGATAGCGGCAACGATCAAACTATTGCCGACGTCCGGGCAATGCGGGCGCGGATTGATTCCAAATATGCTGCATTTTATTACCCTTGGGTGCGAATTCTCGATCCCGTCACGCAGCAGGAGACTTACATGCCGCCGAGCGGTTTTGTCGCCGGAATCTACGCTCGAAACGACGTTGAACGCGCGGTTTACAAAGCTCCGGCAAACGAAGTCGTCCGGCTTTCAATCGGTTTTGAGAAAACTTTGAATAAAGCTCAGCAGGAAGTTTTAAACCCGGAAGGCATCAACTGTTTTCGCTTTTTTGAGGGACGCGGTTTTCGTCTCTGGGGCGCGCGCACGACCAGCTCAGACCCGGAATGGAAATACGTTAATCTGCGGCGGTATTTCGCTTATTTAGAGCGTTCAATTGATCGGGGAACACAGTGGGCGGTTTTCGAGCCAAATTCTGAGGCTCTCTGGACGAACGTTCGTTTGACGATTCAGGATTTTCTTTACAACGAATGGGTTTCCGGCGCGCTGCTCGGC
Organism: Pyrinomonadaceae bacterium; assembly: GCA_040005335.1. Classification (GTDB taxonomy): domain Bacteria; phylum Acidobacteriota; class Blastocatellia; order Pyrinomonadales; family Pyrinomonadaceae; genus JBBQUS01. The sequence continues at coordinate 7,723 of JBDTZD010000299.1, forward strand.
GATAAACCCGAAAAAGCATATTTTGTTCGCTGCGACCGTTCGACAATGACGCAAAACGATTTGGACAACGGACGGTTGATTTGCCTAATCGGTGTCGCGGCAGTTAAACCAGCGGAGTTTGTTATTTTACGGATCGGACAATGGACGGCTGATAGAAAAGTGTAACTTAAGGAGAAATTATGGCAACAGAACGCGCTAATCCGTATCCACAATTTAATTTTTCGGTGGATTTAGGGCAGGGAATTCGGGCGGGTTTTCAGGAATGCAGCAATATTGGGATGGAAATGACTGTGGTTGAATACCGCAACGGCAACGACCCGACCAATAATGTTCGCAAAATTACGGGTTTGAACAAAGCCAGCGACGTGACTTTAAAGCGCGGCGTCATCGGAGCCCTTGATTTATACAATTGGCTCAACGACATCCGCAACGGTACCAGCAACGGTGTCCGCAACGTCACGGTCGGATTGCTCAGCGAAGATCGTACAAACACGGCGCCGATTTTGACCTGGCGGCTCTTAAACGCCCGGATGGTCAAATACCAGGGCGGTCCGCTCAACGCCAAAGGCACTGATGTCGCGATGGAAGAATTAACGCTTTCCTACGAGCGTTTAGAAATGGAATAAATAGATGGAGCGCGGACATCTCTGTCCGCTAACTTGCCAGAGCAAATTAAAACGTTTCATTTGCTAGAGCGCACACGGCGGACAGAGATGTCCGCTCTCCATCCAACTTTAAACGCTCGGAGTTTGCTGTGATTAACACCCGCCCGAAAATCCGTCGTCTGCCCGGCTTTAGCTTTGAAGCCCAGGCTCCGCCGCGCGAAGACGTTTTGCCGCGAATGGATGTCGCGGTTTTCATTGGGTTTACAGCTGCCGGACCAATCAATGTGCCGGTCGTTGTCGAATCGGTCGAACAGTTTGCTGCCGTTTTTGGAGCTGACCTGCCGCTCGCCTGGGATAAAGAAAACTGTAAACAAATTTATGCCTATCTGGCTCCGGCGGTGCGCGCATTTTTTCGCAACGGCGGCGCGAGGTGCTGGATCGTTCGCGTTGCTCGCGGGGCTCAATCTAATCGTTTTCCGATTGCAGGCTTGGTTTGCGCGCGTTTTAGCGCGTCGGGAATTGAAATCACACCAGCTTTGGCGCAGGCGCGAGCATCCGGCAGTTGGTCTGATAATTTAGAGGTCAGTGCGGCTTTATCTGCGCGACGGGTTAAAACCGGACGCTTAATTAATACCAATAAAATCGGCGTTGAAATCGAATTAGAAATTGATAAAAACGCGCCGCTCGTCATCGGAGAAACTTTGCGGTTCAATTTTGCCGATGGAAAATACGTTTTATTGATAAACGCGGATGAAATTATCAACGATCCGCCAAGTTCACGTTTTCTCGAACCAAACAAGCGACGTGTCCACGTTAAATCTCGCCGCGCCGTCTGGCAAACAAAATTTGATTTATCCGGTTCACCGCCCGGAGTGCAATCGGTTTCGGTCAGATTCTGGACGCGAGAAGCGAGCGGCAGCGTTTTACCGTCCGCGACAAGTGAAATAGATTTTTCGCCTCAGGCTGCCAGACCAGTGGGCGAGATTTTTAACGCTCATCTGACATCTCTTGGCAATAAGTTTCAGCTTGATTTTGCTCAAATGCCCGCTAATTTTTCCCTGCCGACGGGGAGTCTCGGTGTTATTGATTTGCCGGACGGACAACTTTGTCTGCAAGTCGAAAGCGTTGGGAGTGGTGAATTGCCTGCAATGCGACGCGTCACGGCAATCGGCGTATTCGTCTCGGAAACACCGCCTGATTTTGTTAACGCGTCGCCTTTCGTTCCAGTTGAAGCCGACGAAATTGAGCTGCTTGATTTTGAATTGTGGGTAAAAACTGGAGATGGATCTTTAATCAAACTCGATAAATTGGCGTTTGCCGACGCGCGCGCAAACTTTTGGGGAAACCTGCCGACCGACGAACAATTATACCGTTTTGAAGAACAAAACAAATTAAAGCCGGCAGCGATTCAGGTTTGGCGGCAAACCGGAGATTTATTTCGTTTTCCACTGGCCGGAGCTGTTGAGAAGACGGATGATTTTTATTTTCCGTTATTGATGCCGTTTATCCCTCAAAATTATTTGGGCGCAATACATTCGGGGCAAACAAAACTCGAACGCGATGGTTTAGCGAGCTTTGATGCCGGGCTTTTTCTCGACGAAAAACTGGCGGTAACTGGTTTTGGCGATTTGCTCAATGAAGCGGAGTTTGTGCGTTATTTAAGCCCGCGCCCGCGCTCTCTCGACGGAATTCATGCGGCGCTGGCTCCTGAAACAATTGTCAAAACGGCGACCGACAACGCGGCTCCCGACGCGATAGCTTATACAAATTTATCGCTCGAAGAAGCAACAATTATCCTTGTTCCTGACGCAGCTCATCGCGGCTGGAATCTGGCAGGACCGGAATCTGCGGCCGCGCCGGTTGTCACGTCACCACCGATCGAAGATTTAAAATTGGGCGAGTTTCAAGATTGCGAGAGCGGCAAACATTTCGAACAGAGCGAAACCAAAAAAGATGATTCGCCAATAACATCAGAAAAAAGATGGCTCGTGAAGGCGGAAAAAGATTTTGAGCCAAATGTTTTGCTTACCGTTCAACGCGCACTGTTACGTTTGTGCGCGGCGCGTGGGGACATTTTCGCGGTGCTCTCGCTTCCTGAACATTACCGTCAGGATGAGACGCTAAAACATATTGCCGCACTCAAAGGTAATCAAAACGAACCGCAAATCTTGAGTTTCGGCGCGATTTATCATCCGTGGCTCGTGCAGCGCGAAGACGCGACTGCCGATTTGCGAAACGTCCCGCCATGCGGCGCGGCGAGTGGCGTTTTGGCGAACCGTGCCGGAACACGCGGAGCTTGGATTGCTCCGGCAAATGAGCCGCTACGGGGCGTTTTGGCTTTGACATCCATTTTTGAACCGGAAAGTTTTTTGGATTTTCAAGCGAGTCAAATCAACCTCGTGCGTCAAGAACCAACTGGGTTTCTGGTGCTTAATGCTGACACTTTGAGCGACGATGTTGATTTGCGCGAAATTAATGTCCGACGACTGCTTAGCCTGCTCCGCCGAATCGCTCTCAAACACGGTGCGGAATACGTTTTCGAGCCAAACGACGAACGTTTGCGCCGCGCTGTTGAACGCGGTTTTGCGTCGCTCCTCGATCAAATGTTTGCGCGCGGAGCATTTGCCGGCAACACGCCGAGCGCCTCTTATCAAGTGGTTGTCAGTGAAGTTCTGAACAACCGCCAAAGCGTTGAACAAGGACGTTTTATCTGCGAACTCCGAGTGGCTCCGTCCTTCCCGCTCAAGTTTGTCACCGTCAGATTACTCCAAACCGGCGGGCGGAGCTTTGTGACCGAAAGACGTTGAGGGGATTACCAATGTTCAAATTGTTTGAGGAAAATTATGGCTGAAGAAAAAACAGAAAAACAGAAAAACGACACATTTAAATGGCTGATCGGAAGTTTAATTGCGCTGATAGGGGCGAGCGGCGGCATCGCCGGAATCATTACACTGTTGAACTATATTTATCCACCAGCAAATAATGAT
>JBDTZD010000023.1:0-11284 GCA_040005335.1 Pyrinomonadaceae bacterium
GGAGCGGCTGCGAGTTGTTCATTTGTCTGGGGGGCGAGAGTTTTCAAATTTCTTTTTTGCCTTTGGTTGTTAATTGATTTTCTGCAGCGTAAAATCATCAAACCAGATTTTGCCGGTTGTTGGACACGGCGGCTGTGAGCAAGCAGTTTGCGTGAGGCGAAACGTCACGGCTTCAGTTGTGCCATTCGTCTTAAAATCTGCCGCAAGTTTTTGCCAATCATTATTACCCGTTGGAATATCTTGTGTTTTAGCCAGAACACGATTGTCAGCAACATCTATCATCTCCCAATAAACCGCGCTCCCGGATTGCAGTTTTTCGGTGCTGACAAAGGCTTCAAAATGATACTGGGTATTATTTTCGACCGCGATGGTTTGGGCGACGCTGCGAAAATTAGCGCTAGTAGGTGAGTTGAAAATAATAATTAAACTACGCGCTCCGCTGTGTTTGGTTGAAGCAAAGGGAGCAATTTGGGGTTGCGCGCCAGCGGCGATTTGCCAGACAAACGGGTTTGCATCCGAAACTGTCATATCGTATTCAAAATCACCGTTCAAAAAGCGACCAAGTAATGGTTTCTCATTCTCATTAGCCGCCATTAGCGCATAAAACGGCAACGCCGCTCGATATTTTTTTGCGTCGAGCAATGCTTTAGATAAAGCTTTACCGATCTCGCGTTTTTCTTTATCCGGTAGCTGTTCCCAAACATTGACTGCCGCGTCCAGTTTTTTGGCTTGCACTAAGTAACTTATGAGTGCAGAACGAACGGAAACGCTGTCGCCAACGGTTTGCCGTAAATAGCTTGTGTCATCTGTTTGGATAGTTTGAGCCACAGCATTGACAAAATGAATGGCAAACTGCGGATCGGCTTCGGCAGCTCGGCGCATTTGGGCAAAAGCTTCTTTTTGCTCGCCGCGCCTGAGCAAAATATTACCTTCGAGCCAGAGAACTTGAGCATAATTCGGAGCCAGCTCAACGGTGCGGCGAGCCGCTCTTTCCGCTCCGTCCGTATCTCCTATTCGCTCGCGCATTCTGGTCAGCGCAAACCAATAACGATAATCGTTGGGCGAGAGAGCAACTGAGCGTTCAAATTCATCAAGTGCTTCGGGTAAATCTGTCGCCACAAAGCTCCGCGTTTTAAAAGTAGCAAGTTGGGCGTGCGCGAGTGGGTCAGATGGGGAAAGACGAATGGCAGCAACAACAAGGTCTGGTTGTTGCGCGTTAGCCGCAATTGAATTGGCTAAAAACCAACAAAATCCCCCAACTACGCCAAATAAAATCAGCACTGCTATCGCAATGAGCAATAGGCGCTGCTGCCAGCCGGAAACAAGTTTAATTGAAGATTCCAAGTCCAAAGTCCAAAGTCCAAAGTCCAAAGTCCAAAGTCCAAATCAACCTTAGACATTAAACTGTGAACCGTTTTTAATCAAAAAAATCGTCAAGCGGCTCCACACGAAAAGAGGCGCGTTTGAGTTCGACCTCGACGCTGCGGCATTCGCGGCGCAGTTCGCGGAGGCGCTCCGGCGCGATCTTTTTTGACGACAGCAAAATCTCATCAATATGATATTCACGGCAAATCGCCGGAATCGCTCCGTTCCCACCGAGAACGCGCAAACCGCGAATTACTTTGCCTTTTTTGTGTGGATCATCGTCAACAAAACCAATTGGGGTGTAGTTTAATTCAGGGTTATTTTGAATCTCGCGCAAAGCCAGCTCACCACCATCGCCCGCGCCGAAAATTAGAACTTTGCGCCCGTCATGAGTTTGTTGTGTCGGTAATAATTGACGAAATAGCCGGAATGCCATCCGGCTGCCTGTCAGAGCAACGAGCAACAAAACGCCGTCCATAATAAAAACGGCGCGCGAAAAACCTTCAAAACGGTAAAGCAGCAAAACCGCCAAAACACTCAAAATCGAACCAAATACAACGCCTTTAGCAAAGGCAAATAAATCGTTGATGCTTGTATAACGCCAGATTCCGCGATAAACTCCGGCGAAAAGAAAAGCGAAAATTTTCAAAACTACCAGCACCGGCAGCGTTTTAATAAAAAGTTCCCAGTTACCTTTGCGTTCAAGCGAGCCGTACAGCAAAGTGTAAGCAGCATAATAGGAAAAACTGATCAGAAAAACATCAAGAAAAATTTCGAAAATGCGTCGCTTGTACGAAACATCAACCAGAAAACCAAACAATACTTTTTGCTTGATGGTTTCTGAGTCCTGCTCGTCGTAAACCTTGACTTGTCCGAGATAAACTCCGCCAATCGTCAGAGCAACAATAAATGTCACGATCACTGCGATGCTGCGATCAATTTGCATTTCACGCACCAGCAGCGCCAGAATTCCGGCGCAAGCGGCTAAACCATAGAGCATTAATACTGCCGAGCGCTCCGACAAACCCAGCGCGACAAGACGATGCGAGGTGTGGTCGCGTCCGCCCTGTGAGGCTTTGCGTCCCCACAATTTGCGCAAAATTGTGACAAAAGTCGTGTCGAAAATTGGAATAAAAAGCGTTAAGACGGGAACTGCTAAAACCGAAATTAGACTCCGTGATTGTCCGCCGCCCTGGCTCATTAAAACTGAACTCGCTAAGAAAAAGCCGATAAAGAGCGATCCAGAATCGCCCATAAAAACAGTAGCTGGATTAAAATTATAGACCAGGAATCCGAGCAGTGCACCAGTAAAAACCATCACGAGTGGCAGCACATCGAGCTGCCCGCTCCCCATTAAAACCGCCCCGAGCGAAAGCGAGGCAATAGCGGTAATACCGGCTGCCAGCCCATCCATATTATCTAGTAAATTGACTGCGTTGGTAATCCCGATCAGCCAAAAGAGCGTGATGACAATGTTGATGCTTTCAAAATTTGTCCAATGAAGCTGCAAGCCGCTTCCCACAATCGCGGCCGCGCCGACGAGCTGTCCGAAAAGTTTTTGATATGGTTTGATATTGAAAATATCATCAATTAACCCAATCAAAAACATTAGCGCGCTGCCGCCCATTACAATCGCCATTTCCCGCGTTAGAGTGACGAAAACGAGCGCAACTATCATGGTCGCTAGGAAAATTGCTGCGCCGCCCATCAGCGCGGTCGGGCGTTTATGCCAACGATCTAGTTTAGGTTTAGCGACGAAGCCGATGCGTCTGGCGATGTGGCGGACGGTATAGGTTAGAGCAACCGCTAATATAAAGGCGATGAGAGATAACAAAATCGGATGAAAATAAAGGGACGTCATGAATCTTCCTCTAACAAAAAAAGCAACTCAAAGGGGAAAGTTCAAGATTGCCGAAAGCATAACCTGCGGCAATTTGCCGGAGGAAACTTATGAAGAAGATAGTATAGACTTGTTGCTAAACTGTTTCAAAATAAAAATAGGGCAAAATTTAACAAAAAATTCAAACCGTTAGTCGCGTAACAACTCACGATAAAGTTTTTTGATGTCAGCGAGGAGGCGTTCTTTTGAGTAATTTGCTCGAACAAATTCCGCGCCCCTCTTGCCTAATTCGTTTCGCAAAGTTTCGTTTTCAACTAAAACTTTTAATCCTGCGACAAAAGCAGCGGCGTTTCCTGATGGAGCGGTCACGCCTCGGAGGGCAATTTCAAAACCCTCAGATTTGGCATTGTTTGCTCCAACTAAATCAATGACCCCGCCGACCGCCGTTGAGATTACGGGACGCTCCGTTGCCATCGCTTCGATTAAAGTTAGCGGTGTTCCTTCGTTAAGTGAGGTCAATGCCACAATATCAAGTGCCGGGTAAAAAAACTGTGGATCTTTGCGTTCTCCGGCGAAAATCAAAATTTCATCGGTTAAACCCAATTCCTTAGCTTCTGCTTCTAATTTCGCGCGCAGATGTCCATCACCGATAATAACAAAACGCACCGGCGGCAGAATTGAAAAGTTTCCTTGTCGCCAGAGACTAGCAATTTTGAGAAAAAGCGAGTGGTTTTTAACTTCTGTTAATCTCCCGACGAGTCCTACCAAAATTTCGTTCTCTCCGGCTTTTAATTCGGAACGTAAAATGTTTCGCCCCGCACTGCTGCCGCCCGCAAATGATGCTAAATCAATTCCCAGCGGCACAATGCGAAACTGCCCTTTGCGCCCTACTCTGAAATCTTCATGAATTTCACGTCGTTGCTGCTCGCTCAAAACCAAAATACGGTCGGTCGCAAGATAAGCCAGGAGCTTTTCGATTGTGAGAAAGAAAAAAGTTTTGTTTTTGCCGTAATAACTATGAAAAACGTGACCGTGATAAGTATGCACAAAGAACACTGGGCGCGGACGACCGATGAGCGTTCCAGGCGTTAGCCAACGATATGCAAAACCGGCGACTCGCCCAAGCGTTCCCGCTTTTGCGGTGTGGGTATGGATAATGTCGGGCTTTTCGCGCCAAAGTAGAAGCAAGATTTTCCAGAGCGAAACTGTATCTTTGAGCGACAATTCGCGGCTCATTTCCAGAATGATCAAAGGTTTAACTCCGTTTTCGGCGGCAAAGTAACTCATATCGCCTTCGCCCACGGGAACTGAACCGCATACTAAAATCGTTTCAAATTCATTTGTCGGCAAACCGGCCGTTAGCCAAACAACGTGACGCGCCGGGCCGCCCGTATTAAGACGCGCGATCACACGGAAAATTTTGGTTTTTCGGTTCACAGAGCTTTGAATTCTTCTTCAATATTTTTTCATCATTCAATCATCCATCCGAAAAATCGTGTTGGGTTCGTCTTCGTGACGAATTTCGTCAATCAATTCCTTTTTACCTTTTCCCATAAACAACTGATTGGGGCAATTAATGACAACGCCCTTTTCAATTGTACTGACGTTTTTATATCCGTGGACTACGCCTTTCGGAACAATGATGGCTTGGGGATTATCCGCGCCAACGAAAAGCGTCATCATATTGCGATAAGTGTCCGATTCGTTTCGGTTGTCCCACAAGCGAATTTTAAAGTTTCCCGGTCCAATGAAGCAAAATAAATCGGCTTGATCAACATGTTCATGGGGTCCGCGCTGGACTCCGGGCTCAGTCACGGAAATATAAGCCATTGCCGGGTAAAATTCTTCTGCCAGCTCGTCATGGCGAAAAAGTTCCGCCAGCCAACCGCGTTCATCGACAAATTTTCTGATCGGATAAACGACGACATCGCGAATTTTGCCGATTGTAAATAAGTTTTCTTTAAGCGTTGTTTGCGGTTGCATTGGTTTTTCTCTCCATCTTATTGGCTCCGGTTTCCGCCACCAAATTTGTTGCATGGAGCAGACTTTCAAAAGTTCCGGCGTCGGTCCACCAGCCGTCCAACTCGTTCCATGTCATCTCGCCTTGATAAATGTAATGGTTATTAACGTCGGTGATTTCCAATTCTCCGCGTTCGGAAGGTTTTAATGTTTTGATAATCTCGAAAACAGTTTGGTCATAAAAATAAATTCCAATTACCGCCAAATCTGATTTTGGCACTGCTGGCTTTTCCTCAATTCGGATAACTTTGTTGCCGTCCAGTTCAGGGACGCCGAAGCGCTGCGGGTCGTGAACTTTTTTGAGCAGAATCTTTGCTCCCTTGCTTTGCTTGCGATAATTTTCGGCAGCCTCAAAAATATTGCCCTCGATAATGTTATCGCCCAAAACTACGCAAATCTCTTCATGATTGGCAAAGTGTTCGACGAGCGAAAGCGCGTCGGCAATACCGCCTTCACCTTCTTGATACGTGTAGTTGATGTGCTTTAAGCCGAAATCTTTACCGTTGCCTAAAAGCTTAAGAAAATCTCCGGCTGAATTCCCGCCCGTCACAATCATGATGTCATCAATTCCCGCGTTTATCAGCGTTTGAATTGGATAATAAATCATCGGCTGATTATAAACCGGCAAAAGATGCTTGTTGGTGACTTTTGTGAGAGGCTTGAGCCGTGAGCCCAATCCTCCTGCTAAAACGATACCCTTCATAAAAGTGATTTTTATCTTTGTTCAATCTATAAAATGCTGAAACCACAGTTCAAGCATCAGCAGCGTCCATAATTGTTGGTTATGATCTTTCTGACCGCTCGTGTGTTGTTCGACGATTTTTTTCACTGTCAAAGGATTGAAAAATCCCCGACTGAGTGATTTCGCCCCGAGCAAAGTTTCGCGGACAAATGGCTGCATTTCACTCCGCATCCATTTTCCGATCGGCACGCCAAAACCCATTTTGCGACGATACAACACTTCGCGCGGAACAACCCGCGCTGCCGCCTTTTTGAGCAGAGATTTGGTTTCCGTGCCATTTAACTTCAGCTTCTCGGGTAGAGAAGCTGCAAATTCAATAACCTTGTGATCCAGAAAAGGCGAGCGGGCTTCGAGCGATACTGCCATCGAAGCAATATCAACTTTGGTTAACAAATCATTTGGTAGATAAGTCTGTTGATCGGTAAACATCGTTTTGTCCACAATGCCAATGCCGTTGCCGCGCGCAAACCAATCACCCAAAATGCGGCTGGTTTCGAATGAAGCGGTTTGGTGTTTGAATTCATTGCTATAGAGTTCAATTTTGAAATCGCTTGAAAATGCGCTGCTCCAGCGAAAATAACGCTCGACCGAGGGAAGCGAAGCGGCGCTCAGAAAGCGTTTCAAGTCTCGCGCCCGACTGCGTTTTAATTCCGACGTTGGTATCAGCTCGATAACTTTTGCAATCAATGATTCGCGTAACAAACGTGGCAATTGGCGATAGCGTTCAGCGAGGCGCATCGCCATATAGCGTTCATAACCGGCGAAAGATTCATCGCCGCCGTCACCGTTTAAGGCAACTGTCACGTGCTTGCGAGTTTCTCGAGCTACATAATAAGTAGGAATTGCTGAAGAATCGGCATAAGGTTCACCGTAATGTTCGACTAAAGTTGGCAAAACTTCGAGTGCGTTCGGACGGACGATAAATTCGTGATGTTCGGCTCCAACATGGTTAGCAACTGTTTTGGCGTATTTTAGTTCGCTGTAATCCTGCTCTTCAAATCCGATCGAAAAGGTTTTGACCGGTTTTGCGCTCTGCTCAGCCATCAGTGCAACAACTAGGCTGGAATCAACTCCGCCCGAAAGAAACGCTCCCAGCGGAACTTCGGAAATAAGGCGTAATTTAACTGCTTCGCGCAAGATGCGGAGCGTTTCTTCTTCTGCTTCCGGTTGAGAGATTTTGATTTTTTTGGAAAAATCAGGCAGCCAATATCTTTCAGTTTTGATCTCGCCGTTTTTCCAGAGCAGCCAGTGTGCAGGTTCGAGTTTGCGAATTTGCCGGAAAGCGGTGAGCGGCGCGGGAACACACAAAAACGAGAGATAATGATGAATCGCCTCAAAATCAATTGTTCTACCGACACTTTCATGCGCAAGCAGGGCGCGAAATTCCGAGCCGAAAATCAAATCACCGTTTGATTGATGAGAATAGAGAAGCGGTTTTTTCCCCACCCGGTCGCGAGCGATAAAAAGCGTATTGGCAGTTTCGTCCCAAATGGCGAAGGCAAACATTCCGCGCAGATGCTGAACACAATCAGCGCCGTACCGCTCGTAAAGATGAATGATAACCTCAGTATCGCAATGGGTGTAAAATTGGTGTCCTTGTTTTTCTAAATCTTTTCTTAAATCTTGAAAGTTATAAATCTCGCCGTTAAAGACAATCGCTTTGGTTCGGTCAGAATTAAAAATCGGCTGCTGTCCGCCCGCAAGATCAATGATTGACAGGCGACGCATCGCTAAACCAATGTTTTCATTGACATAAAAGCCGTCTTCGTCGGGACCGCGATGGATGATGCAAGCGTTCATCCGTTCCAGGGCTGTGCGCGAAACCGCCCGCCCGCCTTGATTAGCTATTCCAACAATTCCGCACACTTTTGATAATTACCAAAGAGAGATAGATATTTCTTAAATATTAAAGACTTGCTTAAAAATTGAAAAAAGGAAATTGATACTGTTAACGCCTTATCGAGATTTGCCGGTTTTCTGCTTTTTCACGTTGAATTACGATTCCCACGGCGATAAAAATAAAAAGAAAAACTTGAATTTGAGTTCGTTGACGGTAAGCCGTTCCAACATTGCCCTGAAAAATTGAGTAGGCGAACGTCAACATAAAAGTAAAAATTAAAATGGCAACGGCGTTTCGCCAACGATGTTTGATCGTGTACCACAGTCCAATCCCAAGAAAAGGCATTAGACACCACCAAACCAAGCTTTCTGGGACTACTAACGCCTGCCGCACATTTCGCACTTCCCACGGAAAAGGAGCCAGCATTAAATAAGTAAAGCCAATGGGGAGCGCAACTACGGCGCCTTCAGTAGTCGAAACATCAAGGTCTTTTCCATAACCGGATCCAGCAGAAATAGCGAGGTCTCCGCGACTGCGCTGCACTGCTTCCAAAGTACCGTATTTGTCAAAATTTGCGTTGGCGGTGTTGATTGCCCCGATGTACATTAATATTAATCCGATGGTTGCAAAAGCCGTTAATCTCTGCAGCATTTGTTTGAAGGTATTGCTGGTGCCAATTAGAAAACTCCCGGTAACCGCAATCGCCGCCATATAAAAAATATAAAATCGTAGAGAGAGAATTCCGAACAAACAAGAGAATAACAAAAACGTATAAAGCAGGTTTAGTTTTTTCTGTAGCTCAATAATGCAAATCATCATCAAAACCAGCAGAAAAACAGTAATACCGTCTTTAAGAGCTTGCGACGACCAAATTATCATCGCTGGAAAAAGGGCAACCATCCACGCCGCAATTCTAGCGGCACGTCGGTTGTTATAAATTTCCATCACGATGCGGTATATTAGCAGAGCGGTTGATGCCCCGATCACGCACTCAATTATCATTACCGCAAAAAGATTCTGTCCGACCAGAAGATAAATAAAAGCTACAAACCAATTCATCCCCCAGCCGCTTCCTGAGGTAGAAAAAGATTGCTGAATTACGTCTGCAGGAGTCGAGGTGCCAAATAAAACTTGTAAGATTACTCTAGCTCTAAAATCATATGTTTGGGCATCACCGCCAAAATAAGCATAGGCTTCGGCGGAAAAAATAAAGCTCGCGAAAATAATGCGCGGAAGAAGTCCGGTGAGAAACACCTGTTGCAAAAAAATACCGTCTTCGTGATTACGAATTAAATGAATAACGATAAAAACCAGAACTGCTCCAAGTCCCACCGCCATCAGACCTTCAGGCATATTAATAACCATCGCTACCACGGCAACGAAGGGGCAAAGAATATACAAAATCTGATTTCTATCTACTGTTCTCAAATTATACTTGTTGCCTCCAGAACTTAAAATTACGATTTTAATCAAAAGCTCTTGTCAACTGTCTTTCGACACTTAAAAGTCGCTTATATTATTGTGCAATTGAATTCAAAAAATAGACAAACCGCCCGCTCTGTTTTTTCGCTTAACGGCAGTTTTGACAAAGCCTTTTTCACAAATTATCGGGCAAATCGGGACGGGTTTTATATTCGGTCAAAAACCTTGCTTCTTCATCGAGTTTTTTAATAACAGCCGCTGGCACGCCGGCAATCAAAGTTTCTTCTTCCAGCAGGTTTTTAGTGATGACCGAACCAATTCCGACCACGCAGCGCGCTGGGATCGCGCCGCCCGGCGCGATTCTAATCTCTGAGCCGAGATAGCTGTAATCACCGATTACAATGGGTTTAGTGCGCTGCCGGTTGTGCGTCCAGAGAGACGAATTGCGCCCGCCTAAAATTACCTGCTTGCCGATTTCCACGCGGTCGGTAAAATCAATTTTATGAGAAGTTGTCACGACGCTGCCGGCGCCCAAAATAAAACGCGGATCAACCGGATTGACAACCACCGGATTGGGAATCGAATTAATTTCATTAAACCGCAAAATCTCCGTGTAGCGCCCGAGCGAAATTTCGCTGCCGCCGCGCAAAATATTAAGATGCCCGATGCGAGCGTGATCTCCGATGTATAGTTTTTCTATTCCGATAAAAATATTGAAATGTCCGATTGAAACGTCGTCGTCAATTGTGCAACCTTGAGCGTCGAGCAGAGTCAGCCCGATGCTCACTCGCTTGCCGATTTTGTAACCGAAAAGATGGCGATAAATGGGACGTTTTAACCACGACGGCAAAGGCGCGCAGCAGGCGAGCAATAATAATCCGAATTTACCTCTTTGTTTTTGACTCATCGTTCGCTCAAAACTGCGTCGCGCAAAACCCTAGCTAATTTGTCCGCCTGTTGCGGAACGGTAAAATTGGAGAGCGCATATTTGCGTCCGGCAACGCCCATTTGTTCTCTCAGCCGTGCATCATTTAACAGTTTACTTAAGGAGTTTTCCCATTCATCCAAATCGTTCGCGACAAAATGAGTTTCGTTGATGTTTCCGATTTCAGCGCAAGCTCCAATTGGCGTAACAACGTAGGGAATACCAACCGCCATGTATTGAATTGCTTTGAAACCAGATTTGCCCGCCGCCCAATTATTATGCAGCGCATCATCGAGAGGGTATAAGCCAATGTCAAAAGATTGAAAATCCTCGGCTTCTCGTTCCAAATTCCACCGCAAATTCTCAATCGCAATATGAGGGAGATCAATTTTACCAACGCCCGCACCGACTATTTTTAAATGAAAATCATAGGTGACCGCCAATCTTTGCAAAACCGGAAAAATCTTTTGCAAATACGGATAAGTTGAGTGAGTGCCAACCCAGCCGATAACCGGCACGTCACTACTTTCCGCCGCTTTGGGACGGAAAACGTCTGTATCAACCACGGTCGGAATAATTTCAGCCTTTTTGTTTTTCCGTTCCACATATTCGGCGATTGTCCGATTTCCGCAAGTCACTACATTAGCCCACGAAATTAGCTCGTCGGTTTTGCCAAAAAACTTGAGCCAGCTTCCCATCCGCCCAAAAGTCGGGCTGATATAGCGAATATAGGTTGCGTCGTCGAGATCGAGAATCAGCGGAATCCGACCCAGTTTCAAAGACAGCCATTCAAAAACGGGCGGTCCGAAAAGCATTGCTTCGCGCTGCACCAGCAACGCGTCAAACCGTCCGGCGACGAGAAAATCCCGGATGCGGGAGAGAAGCGAAAGAAAAATTGCCGGAATATTTTGCGGCAGCGCCGAGCGCCGATAAATATTAGCAAAAGTGCGAGAATCAAGAAACGGACGCACGACAAGGGAGATATCGCGCTCCTTGAGGGGCGAAACAAATTGCATCAGTCGGTAACGGGTGGCCGCCGCTTCCACCGGATATGAGGCGAGAGCTAAAACTTTCATTTACAAACTCTTCTGCTTATCGAACCATGCGACAAAATTTGCAATGCCGTCCTCG
>JBDTZD010000415.1:0-11268 GCA_040005335.1 Pyrinomonadaceae bacterium
TTTCGTATTGGAAGGAAGCGATTCATTGATCCGAGGCTGATTGAGCCTTTGCCCTTTTGCGTTAATATAATTGTTCCTTATTAATGTGTAAGCTACATCATCCATTGCCCCTCCGCCGGGGATTTGGCTAAGCGCTTTGTTGCTGTCCTTCTCCTCCCAAGTCTTTAGTATTTTGGAGATAATTGAAATGACCTTTTCGCTCTCCCTTAATCCGACGACTGACAGATAGCCCTCTCTCTTGAGCATTTCATACATTTCAGCTGGCGTTTTCTCTTTCCAAAGAAGATCTTTAAAAGCCGTCGAAGGTACTGCCATCTCTCTGCCCCTCTCATCTGCAAACTTGGCGAATCATACTCTACGAACGCAGTACGCGTCAAAATAAAATCGCCATCCAAATTTCTCATAACTCCCGGTTGAACAAAACGCCGTTAACACTAATCCGGGTGAGCGTAATTACACGCCGCCGGTCGGCATGTTAAAGCGGGAGATTTTATTACACATCACAAAGTATAAATTAAATAAATCGTTATGGCTTGACGCGCGCAAAATATCAATTTCAGTACTATCACAACCCTGGAGATTTTGTTTCAGAAACTTGTGGAAACTAAGAAAATGCATTACTATGCCGCTAAAATTTCCTTTCACCAAATTAATCAGCCATGAAACTATTTCTTACCTTAATTTTCGTTTTTGGCGTCAGCTTGACAGCTTTCGCGCAACAGATTATTAGAGGGCAAGTCACAAACGTTCTTGACGGCAGAACGATTACGGTTGAAACACCAGCAAACGCAAAATTCACCGTTCAACTGCAATTTATTGAAGTGCCTGAATCCAAACAGCCGCTGGCCGCAGTTGTCAAAGGTCATCTTGAAAAATTGGTTTTAGGTAAAACCGTACAGCTTCGAGTCAGAAGCTTAGCTCAGGAAAAGCAATTAAGCAGTCGAGTTTTGATTAGCAGCATTGATCTGAGCGAGCAATTGCTGCGCGACGGTGCTGCTTGGTACGCAGTTTTGGAAAAAGATTTACAAGATTCAAAAGAGAGCGAAATTTATCAAGCCGCTGAAAGCGCAGCAAAGTCTGAAAAAAGAGGTGTTTGGGGAATTGAGGGTCTTAAGCCATGGTGGGAGTTACAAGCTACTAAAGAACCAAGTAAGACCACATTAGCAACAAAAAAAACCGAGCTTTTACAACCACTAAGGCATATCAAGTTACCTCAAACTAATGGAAGTTCCGATCAGACTGTAAGCTCTCGAACAATCACTCCCAAGTCCTTAAAATTATCATCGGCACAAAAGTTTTTTGAGCAATGCAACGAACGAGGAAAGAATTTTGATATTTCTGTAGTTGATTGTTACTCGGACAAAGCTATTATTCAAAATACTCGCAGATACCCGAACGGGCAAACCCAAACATTAAAATTTCCAACAGCTGAATTTAAAAAATTGATTGTGGAAATAATGCCAGTTGCTAAAGCGAAAGGTGATTACAATACTTATTCAAACGTAACATATACAACAGAAGGTAAAAGAATTCGTATTAACGCCACCCGATATTCCGAGATGAAAAAATATTACAGTCCAATTTCCGTTTTAGTTGGTCAAGATCCATCTGGATCATGGAGAATTTACGAAGAAATATCTGAATCTCAACCATAAATTTGCTGCGTGTTTAACATAATCGTTCATAAAATTTTACCTCTAAATCGTCTTCTAAATTTTGTGTTTTGATCAAACCAAAACCTTCTAAAAAACTGTTTGGCATAAAAGTATCAGCGTCTTGAACGGTTTGCGGAATCTCCGTCACAATCCATTTTTCGATGTGGTTTTTGAATGTTTCGTAAACGCCCGCGCCGCCAATTATGCACAAATCGCAGTTTAAGAATTTGTGCAATTCTAAAACCTCTTCTCTGTCTCGCATAAGCAAGACCGAAGGTTTGTTTTCGATTGTTTGATTGTGGCTCAAGACAATATTAAGGCGATTTGGCAAGGGCTTTTCAATACTCGCCCAAGTTTTCCAGCCCATCACAACGGCGTGTCCGGTCGTGGTTTGTTTGAAAAATTTTAAATCAGACGAATAACGCCAGGGGAGTTTTCCGTCCCGCCCGATTGCCAGATTTTGCGCCACGGCGACGATTCCAATAATAGCCATTTTTAACTTAAAACCTCGATTTTGTCACCGATGCGAACGGTTCCGCCAAGATTTTCGGCGATCAAATTTTGCCCAAACATGATTTTGTTTTTGCCATCTGCGTTGACGGGGCGGAAAGTCGCCAGAGTTTTGAGCGGATCTTTGCCGTCAAATTCGAATCTCAGATAATTCCATCTGCTACTCTCTCTCTGCTCCTGGCTGCATTTTCGCGCCCTTATAAACCGAAATTTCAGAACCCTTTGCCAGCAGAATTGAGATGGGCTGCGCATTGCTTAAAAACGCAAATTGCTCACCGTAAATTTTACCAAAATCAACCGCGATTTCGGCGCCTCCGACTTCGAGCAGTTCCCACTTCGGATGTTCGACTTTGTATTCATCGGTTCGCCCTGCGCCGCGTTTTGTGTAACCCCAATAATGCTCGATGATAAATTCACCGTGTGAATCGTTCGCCGGAACGCCTAAACTGTCGCCAATGCTAACTTTGATTTGGTTGGCGCAATCGCCTTTCATCCACGAATACGAAATTTCGCTCTGGCTCGATTCGTGAGCCATCTTCCAAGTTTCATATGGCTCGCCGTAAAAAGCTCTGGCGACAAAAGCGATTGCCAGGCGCGGAACGATTTCTTTGACAAAGACCACACCGCGCCTGGTTTCGTCCGCAGTTTCGCGCCGCACGTAAAATCGTAAATTGACTTCTTCAAAATTAACGTGAAACGGGATTCTAAGCCCGCGCACTTTAGTATCCAGAAATTCAAATGCGACCAGACTTACATAACATTCATTGTTCCAGAAATCTAATTCAACGCCGTTTGGAAGAAAATCTTGTAGCAATTCGGGCGCGACCGTATAATTTGCCATCACTAGATTATGCCAGCGAGCAGCGAGAAATTTTTTTAAAGGGTTAGTTTTTGAAATCATAACGGCATCATTATTTTGTCCGAGTACACAGACTTTGGTAATGTCAGATTGTTAAATTGCGTAACCGCGAGTTTTTACTTAAAACATTTATGTCTATTCTGATTGCCGAAGACAATATAGCGCAGCGTCATTATTTGAGCGAACTTTTGACCCGCGAATTTCCGGCTCACGCTCCTGTCATCGAAGCCGGCGACGGCGCAGCGGCACTCGAAATGACACTAAAGTTTAAGCCTGAGCTGTGCATTTTTGATATTCAGATGCCCCAGCTTTCCGGGGTCAAAGCAGCGCGCTCAGTTTGGCGCGAATTCCCTGCGGCGCGAATTATTTTCTGGACGCAGTTTCCGCACGAAGTTTACATTAACGAAATTCGCAAAATCGTCCGCTCCGTCCAACCGCCCCCAGCCTACGGTTTTGTTCATAAAAATAATTCGGAATCCAGGTTTTTGCGCTTTGTCGCCGCCGTTTTAGAAGACGGCGCGGACATGATTGATCCGGCTTTTAAAGATTCATTTCAGCGCCCGCTCCTGACCGAGTTTGAGGCGGAAGCATTAGAATATCTGGCTTTAGGATTGTCAAATTGGGCAATTGCGCGAAAATGCAGCCTTTCGCAGCGCGGCGTGGAAAGCCGTCTGGCGACGCTTTACGAAAAATTATTCGCTGAAAATTCCGAAGGTACGGCGAACGAAGCCTACGATAAACTTGCCTTCAATGTGCGGACGCGAGCCTTTTTTGAAGCGTTAAAACGCGGGCTGATTAACGCTGACGAACTCGACAAATCAGAAAACGAGCTGATTGAATGGATTAAACGCGACCGCGCACGCTATTTTAATGAACAAGGTCAAAAATAAAATTCGCCCTTTTATTTGCTGCGTTTTTGCCGCCGCTTTACTGCAGTTCTCTTTTTTTAAACTTGACGTATTCTCCCAAACTGAAAAAACATCGGAAAGCTCTCAGAATTTCTCTCGCAACTTGCATCAGTGGGGCGCAATCAATTTATTTAGCGGCTTGCCTTCGGACAGAGTTCACGCCATTGCCCAAGACGCAAACGGCGTGCTGTGGTTTGGGACTGAGCGCGGATTAGCGCGTTACGACGGACGGCGAGTTCAAACTGTCATAGACGAAAATTTGCCGGTGGGAAGCGTTTTGTCGCTCGAAACGGATAATCTCGGAGCGCTTTGGATCGGCACTGAAACCGGCGGGGCGCGATTTGTCAACGGCGAGTTTCAGTTAATCGAAAAGACTGTCGGGAAAGTTATTTCATCAATTCTCATCGCGCCCGAACGAGAGAGCGTTATTCTCGCCGGAAACGGGCAGATTTTTGAGTGCCGCCAAATCGAAAACAATTTAGAGGTTCAAGCGATTCCAAATCAGCCGATTCTAGTTGCCGATTCAGAACCGAAGCAGTTAGCGCAGATTACCAGCCTTGCCATTAGTCAAAACATTTTGCTCGCCGGAACAAACAGGCGCGGACTTCTGCATCTGGAAGCAAATAACGAGGTTTTAGGCGAAGTAATGAGCCGCCCACGTCCTTTTTTCGTCAACGTTTTGGCAAAAGACACGAACGGTAATTTGTGGCTCGGCGCACAAGCCAGAGCGAACGAAAGCGGGCTGTTTATCGCAAACGACATTTATCGCCCGGAAAAAATCGGTGCGGGACTCGGAACGGTAACGGCACTGGATTTCGATAACGACGGCAATTTTTATATTGGCACCGCAGAGCGGGGCGCGTTTCATTTTCGCGGGCGGCAACAGCTTGAAAATTTTACCTTTGAAAACACGGCGGGCGGACTACGGTCAAATAATATTTTGACCGTTTTTGTTGATCGTGAATCGGTCGTTTGGTTCGGCACTGACAGAGGGGCGTTCCGGTATGATCCAAATGCGCCGCGCAGCGAGCAAATTTCATCCGACCCGCAGAGCAATTTCGTCCGCACGCTTTTTCAAATGCGCACCGGATTGGTTTTCGCCGGAACCAACCGCGGATTGTTCAGCGCCCCCGAAATCAATCAGCCATGGCACGAAAACAGAAATTTTATCGGTAAAACAATCTTTGGCGTAGCGGAAACTGATGCCGAACAATTGCTGGTCGGCACAGCCAGTGGACTTTTCGTTAATGGAGTTTTGCAAAGCGCGAGCCTTGACCGTAAACAGACAAACGACAGCGTGCGCGCGATTCGCCAATTTCAAAATAAAATTTATCTGGCAATTTTTAATCGGGGCTTGGAAGAAGTTGAAAATAATTCTCGAACAATCGTTTTTCCTGTTAATGATGTTGATCCTGGCTTGCGCGAAGTCACTAGTCTCTACGTCGAAAATGATAAAAAACTTTGGGTTGGCACAGCGCGAAACGGTGTGTTTCTGTTTGACGGAAATGGCTTTTTCCAAGATCCCGCACTTGAAAAATTAAAGATAGCGATTGTGCGAGCGATTAACGGCAACGAGGAAACGGGCATCTGGTTTGCAACTGAAAAGGGGCTTTTCATTTACCAAAACGGCAAGCTCGAAGCTGTTTTGCCGGACGCAAATGCCAGAAGCGTTTATCTTGAAAAGGAACAGACCGGCATTTGGTCTGCGACTTCGACGGGTTTGTTTCACATAAAATTTAACCAGGAATTCGGATGGCTGGTTTCGCGGCTCGAAGTCGAACAAGGACTGCCATCGGCAAACATTTTCGCCGTTTTACCACTCGCCAACGGCGGCTTGATGATCGGTACAAATCGCGGCGTAGTACGTTACAACTCAAATCCAGTCAAACCTCTGTTAATTCCGACCAGAATTTTGAGTCAAAAGCTGCACGCTCCCGAAGAATTAAAAAACGGTATTAACCTCGATTACCCGCAAACGAGCTTGGCGCTCGAAGTTACTGCCATCAGCAGCCGAACATTTCCTGAACAATTTCAATACGCCTTTTTATTGCGTGACGGCTCAGGCGTCGTTGTTCGCAAAAAAATCTCGAATGACGCACAGTTTTTGATGGAAAATTTGAAACCTGGAAATTATCAAGTCGAAGCTCTGGCTTTTAATCAAGATTTGCTGTCGTCCGAGCCGCTCATTTTTAATTTTTCAATCGCCAAATCACCGTTCCCGTGGACTTCCGTTTCGCTGGGCGTGTTGCTTGCATTGGCGCTCGTCGCGCTCTGTTGGGCAGTAATCGAACGCCGGAGAATCGCGCGAGCCGGCAGGCAACTGACTGCGGTCAACCGGGAACTCGTGACCGCCCGTTTTGATCTGGCTAACGAAGCCGAACGAACGAGTCGCCGCATTGCCCGCGATTTGCACGATCAAACTCTAGCGGATTTGCGGCATCTGTTAATGTTAACCGATAAAATTGATGACGGTGTTAATGAGCAAGCGGCAATTATCCGCTCTGAGATTGAAACAGTTTCGTCTGAAATTCGTCGGATCTGTGAAGATTTGAGTCCTTCGGTTTTAGAAAATATAGGTTTTGCCGCCGCTCTTGAATGGGCTTTGCAGCAGTCTGCCGCAACGGGCAAATTTAGTTACGAATTTCATGCGGATGAAGATTTTGAGGACAATCTAAAACTGCCTCCAAATGTCCAAATTCAGATTTACCGAATCGCGCAGGAAGTTATTCAAAACATTTCACGCCACGCCAAGGCTTCCCACCTCCGGGCGGCGGTGATAAATACGCCCGATTTTGTGCTGACAATTGAGGACGATGGACGTGAATTTGAGCCTCCAATTCACGCTAAAGGTCGCGGTCTCGCAAATATTCGCGCCCGAGCGAGTTTGATTGAAGCTGAAATTTCCTGGGCTGGAAGACTTGATGGCGGAACGATTTTCACCCTCCGCAAATTCATTTCTGTGGATAGCCACACTGTCTGATGTGTTTGCCGCAACCGGACTCCGATTGACCGCCCGTTCCAGCGACCTCACAACTCAGATAAAGTCGGGTTTGTGAAATTTACTTTTCCTCGAAGCTATCGGTTTTTTCCGCACACGGTATTAATGTTCCTGGCTGTTTTGCTGCTGGCCGCCGCCGTGTTTTCGTTTTTCCGTATTAAGAATGAAGCCGATAGCGCGCTCGCCCAGACACGCGCCCGCGTTGACCGAGACAACGACATTCCATTTACCAAAACCGCTCGCTCATCAATAAATAATCAGCAAATTCAAATTTGGCAAAACACCCAAAATGTACGCGCTGTCGTACGTTTTCGCGGCTCTGTTTTCGCCGCTACTGACGGCGGATTGTTGCAGTTATCAGAGGACGGAAAACTCGTGCGGCATTTTACGGTGTTGGATGGGCTGACCGAAAGCGATTTAGTTTGTCTCGCCGTTTTTCAAGATCGGCTGTTTATCGGAACGCGCTCGACCGGACTCCTGACGTTTGACGGCGAACAATTTGAAAATTACGTCTGGCGCACACATCCGACCAAATCCGTTAACGCGTTGCTCGCGGACGACAGAGCGCTTTTCATCGGAACCTTTGCGGGCGGTTTGATTGAATTTGACGGCAGCCGGTTTCGTGAAATAAAAGCCGAAAACCAATCGCTCACTGCAATAAATTTTTTGGCTCAAGAAAACCAAAAACTTTTTGTTGGAACATTTGACGACGGATTGTGGATGCGAGAAGCCGGAAGCTGGCGTCACTTTACAACGGCAGAAGGCTTGCCCGCCAATCGCATTGTCGGCGTCCTTGCAAATGGCGAAAACATTTTAGTCGGCACTGATTTGGGCGTGGCGGAAACAAAAGACATTACAGAAGCAGGCGACAAAATATTTCACACAATCATGATTTTGCCGACGCTCGCGAGTCTCGTTAAAAACGGCAACCAAATTCTCGCTGCCAAAGATAACGGCGAAATTTTCGCGCTCGTTGGCGAGCGAACAAAGAGTTTCACGCCAATTTTGACAAACGGATTATCACCTAATTTTACTAACGCGCAACTCATAGTTTCTGAAAACGACTGTTGGCTAATTGGCACTCAAGGGATTTTCACGCGTGAGCGAAATTCATTTGCGCGTTTTGGCAATTCAAACATTGAAAACCAATTGGCAAGTAACACAATTTCGGCTCTCGCCGTGGACGCAAACGGCAAAATTTGGGTAGGAACTTTCCGTCAAGGAATTGATGTTTTTGCGAGCGAAGGACGCAAATTCACTCATCTCGAAAACGAAACGACGCGCGAGATCAATTTTCTTTTGCCTGACAAAGAATTTGTTTGGGCGGCGACGGCGGGCGGCGCAGTGCGTTTTGATAAATTATTTCGCGCTGAAAATATTGCCAAAAGCGACGGATTGTTGAGCAACTCAATTAATCAAATTTCCGCGGCCGGCCGAAAAGGTGATTTGTTTTTTGCCACCAGTCGAGGGCTTTCTTTGCAAACTGCGGGCGGCTGGCGCGGCTCAACGACAGTTAACGGGCTGCCGAATAACAATGCCTTTACCACGCTTTTTTATAAAAATTCTTTATTTGTCGGCACTCTCGGCGGGCTGGCTGAACTGCAAGACGACCGCGTTGTTCGCACCTTTAGCGATGCTAATTCCGCGCTCACCCACAACTGGATTACGGCTTTGAGCAACGCTGATTCACGACTCTTTATTGGAACCTATGGCGGCGGAGTTTTTGAACTAACTGCGTCGGGCGAACTTCGCGCGTTTGCTGCGGAAACCGGCAAATTTATCGTTAACCCTAATGCGATGTTTGCCGACGGTGAAAGACTTTATGTCGGCACGCTCGAAGGCGCGCAAATTTTAGATTTGACCACACAGAAATGGACTCACCTGATTGACGAACTGCCTGCGCAAACAGTTTTAAGCGTGACTGGCGACGCGGAAAATATCTACTTCGGAACGACCGGCGGCGTAGCCAAAATTAACAAAAAATATTTTCGAACCCAAAAATAATGCGAAGAAACAAAATAGTAATTACGCTCTTGATTTTGGTGCTGTGTTTGTCTGCGATGCCGGACTTTCATAGCGCGGCACAATCCGGCGTGTTAATTCCTTCGACAATGGATAAACCGAATGACACGGTGCTTTCGCTGGCGGTAATGAACGTTGACATTTGCGTTGATAACCAATTTGCCACCGTCAAAGTCGTGCAAATTTTTGACAACCACACCGCCGATACGCTCGAAGGAAAATATCTTTTCGCGTTGCCGTTAAATGGCTCGGTTTCGGATTTTGCGATTTGGGATAACGACGCGCGAATTCCCGGCGTGATCATGGAAAAGCGGCGCGCCGAAGCAGTTTACGGTGAAATTAAACAGCCCACAGTTGATCCCGGACTGCTTGAGCAAACGGACGAACACGGCGGAGCATCAGCGTTTTCCGCTAAAGTTTTTCCGATCAATCCATACGGCACCAAACGTGTCGAAATGGAATACACGGAAATGCTGCCAATTCAAAATCTCGAAGGAAATTTGTCCTCGCATCTGACGTTTCCGCTCAAATCTTCCGATGGCGCACCGTTGCAGCGAGTTGGCGAGTTTCATTTGCATCTTTGCCTAGCGAGCGATTATCCGATCACGCCGCTTGTTTCAGACGCTTTTCCGCTTAAAATTAACAAGCAAAATGCTAATGAATTTGACGCGGATTTCGCGGCTGAAAACGTTGAACTTAATAAAGATTTTGCGTTTGATTACCAAATCAATCAGCCGGAAAACATGGTTTCGTTTATCACACACCGCGCTCCCGAAACTATTTCCAGTTACGATTTGCGCGACCCGGCGCAAGCGGCAATTAATCCGGACGGCTATTTTGAAGCGCGCACAATTTTTGAGCCAAATAATAAAACTGACAATCAGCCGCCCCGCCGGGTTTTGCTGATGCTCGACACGTCGCTTTCAATGGCGGGCGAGAAACTCGCGAAAGCCGTTGCCGCCACAGATTTTTTTCTGCATGGGTTAACCGAAAGGGACGAGTTTAATTTAGTTTTATTTAGCGATGAAGCACGGGCGCTTTCAACCGTGCCGCTTCCGGCAACAACGGAAAACATTGAAAACGCCGTAAACTTTATCAAAAACTCAAATCTCGGCGGCGGCACAAATCTTAAAAAGACTCTTGAAAATGCGATTGAACTATCCAAAAAATTCTCTTCGGGAGAGCGGGATTTAGTTTTAATTTCTGACGCCAACCCGACGCTTGAAACAACCGACTTCAAAAAAATCACAGCGGTTTTTGACAATAATCAAAACGAAAACGTTAAGTTTTATGCTTTTGCTTTGGGAAGCGACTCAAACGTTTCGCTTCTCAAAGACATCACCGAAAAAACTCACGGCGCATTTGCTCAAGCTCGTGAAACAGAAGATATCTCTGCCGCGCTGAAAATCTTTTTTGCCCAAATTGGTCAGCCGACAATCGAAAATCTGGCTTTTAAATCGTCGAACGAAGCGAATTTTTACCAAATTTACTCGACCGGCGCAAACGCTTTTGCGGATTCAGATTTTGCGTTTGTCGGGCGTTACAAACAGCCCGAAACACTAACAATTAGCATTTCCGGGCAATCCGACGCAGCACAGCTTAATCTTTCGCGCGAGGTTAATCTACCCGCTTTTGACGATGCTCATAAGCATTTGCCGCGTCTCTGGGCGCGGGCGCGGGTTGACGCGCTGCTTCAGGAAATTAATCGTAGCGGCGAGCGCGAAGATTACATTTCGGAAATTATCCGGCTGTCAGGGAAGTATAAATTTGTTACACCCTACACAGCGTTTCTAGCCGCGCCGAGAGCTTTGCTGCGTCCGCGCCTGATTCAACCGGGCGATCCGGTTATTAGAGTTAAGACGGATGCTTCAATCAAATCCGTTTTCGCCGTTTTACCGTTTGGCGAAACTCTCCCGCTTAAGTTTTTAGCCACAGAAAACGTTTGGGAAACCAGGTTCCTCGCACCCGCCTGGATGCCTGACGGAACTTACGCCTGCCGATTATTGCTAACCGATAAAAACGGCAACGGATATGAAGAACGCAAAACTTTTGTTGTTGACAGCCATGCGCCAAAAATAAAAATCAACTTGGCGGCGCAAACCGTTCGTTCCGGTGACGAAATTACGATGAAAGTTTCAGCCGACGGCGACACGGCCAGGCTCACGGCGAAGCTCTACGGCGCACAACCCGTCCAGCTTTTTTGGTCAAATGCGGAAAAAGCGAATGTTGGGAAATTGCGAGTTCCGGCGAATTTAACCGCGGGAAAATACGTTTTGAGCGTGACGGCAGAAGATTTTGCTCACAATCAATCAACGG
>JBDTZD010000156.1:0-11249 GCA_040005335.1 Pyrinomonadaceae bacterium
TGCGGCGGTTTTCTCCTCGTGCTGGTTTTGATCGGCGGAGTTTTGGGATTGCTAGCTTTTCGCAATCTGCGCCCCGCCGATTCAAAAGAAGATTTGCCCGATGCGGTGAGGGATTTCAAACTCGATAACCGTTATCCGCCGAAGGGAAACGTCTGGGGAACGGAAACTAATTTCATGGGAATTTATTCCGACGCTGCAAAAAACAAAACGGTGATTTATCTAATGACCGTTTACGCCAACGAGAGCGCGGCACAGGACGCGATGCACCGCGAACTTGTCGATTCATGCAAAACAGGCGAATCGCCACTGTATTTTAATTTCGTCAAAAACGGCGCGCCTGTTTCCGAAGGCGCGACCTGCGCCGTGCCGCTGCTAGTGCGGAAAGGCAATAAACTCGTGATGCTCGGCGGCGCGGGCGCGGAGATCAAAGATTTCATTGAGTTCGCCGAAAACCTTCCGTTCAACGACGGCGCGGCGATGATGAAGAAATAAATATTATCTCTAAATGTGAATCAAGAGTAGAAATTCGATACCTGAAATCAGCAATTTACAGTTTCAATTTTGACGAGATTAAAACTCTTAATCTTGTAAGTGTTTTGTTTTCAACAAAACTAATCTTCTACTCTTGATTCAGATAATCTTTCAAAATCTATAAATCCTCTTGCGGGATTGGTGTTGATTAGTTTGACAGTTATTCGGTCTCCTACATCTAATCCCTCTGCACCTCTGACAACCAGCCCCTCAGCGGGCGGTGTAATAAGACGCACAAATGTACCTTTGCCCGAAACTCCGGTGATAATGCCTTCGAAATGCTCCCCGATTCGTCTGCTCAAAACTTGTGCTGCAACGACTTTTCGCATTAATCGTTCAACCTTTCTTTCGGCAGATTGTCGTTCGTTACAACGTTCGGCGATTTGCGCCAGTTCTTCCAGATTGTAAGGCGGAGTTTCAGCTGCTCCAGAATTGATTGCCGCTTTTACTAAGCGCTGCGTAATTAAATCTGCATAACGACGATTAGGCGCCGTCGAATGTGTGTAACCGTTAACCGCCAGCCCAAAATGTCCTTCGCTTTTATCGCCCGGCGGGACGGCTGTATAATCGCCCGAGCCAATAAGTTTGACTACTGAAAGTGAAAGATCCGGAAAATGAAGAGGATCAGCTTTACGACGTTTCTCTAAAAATTCCGCTAGCGATTTAGAATCAGGTTCAAACGATAATTTTTCTCCGAAATTAGCTGCCAACTCGACAATTCTCTGCCAGCGTTCGGGACGTCGGACGACCCGCTCCAGTCTGGGATAATTTTTACTTTTGAGAAATTCCGACATCAAAACGTTTGAAGTTATCATCAAATTTTCGATTAAATAACGAGCTTGATTTTTTTGTTTAACAACCACCTCGTAAACTTCACCGTCACGCTTTTCTGTGGTTGCTTCAACTGTTCCAAATTCGAGCGCTCCCGCTCGCTCTCTAACCATGCGCAAACGATCCGCGACTTGATCCTGTAAACGCAATTGTTCTTCTAAATTCGTTTGGTTTACTCCCTTTGCCGCTATTTGCCCTTTTCCATCGAGCCAATTCCCTACTGAATCATAGTCTAGCCTTGCTTGATTAATTACAATCGCGCGATAGATATTATTTAGTTTGACGCTTCCATCGCCAGCTACCGTAAAATCAATAACAATTGCTAATCTTTCTTCTCCTTCCTGAAGCGATGTTAAATCTTCGGAAAACTCGCGCGGCAGCATCGGAAAAGTATTGACTCCGGTGTAAACAGAAGTTGTATTCTTGGCGGCAAAAATATCTGCGGCAGAATCTTGCGGAACAAAAGCGTCCACATCCGCGATTCCCACTAGAACCTGAATATTTTCACCCTCAAGGCGGTTAACAACTTCGATTTGATCCAGATCTCGTGAATCTTCATTATCAATTGAAGACCACAACAAATGCCTTAAATCTTTTATGTTTTCTGATTGTTCGGCTACTAAAGAGTTTTTCGCCGCGCCCTTTATTTCAGCTGATATTTGCCGCGGAAAGTCTATTAGAAATTCTTCGCTCAGCATTGCCCGTCTTGCATAGTCGTGAAGATTTAACTTCCCATTTTCTTCAATTCCCATCCCGCCATAATATTCCACAACAGTTAATCTTTTCAATTAAAATTTTACTTAATCGTAACGTGTTTTTCTTTCGCGCTTTTTTAAATATAGCTGGCACTTCCCTTTTTTAACCTTAAATCTTTAATCAATTCTAGCTATACCAATTGTGGCCGCCCTTCTATCTATACGCAACTTATAGTTATTAGATGACATATATAATAACGCTATCTTGCATATGTTACTTAGCATACTTAGCATAGTGCACATAGCTTTATTATTACTCTTGACATAGGATGAATAGCAGCTTATATTAGTCTGGTAGGAACATTCATATTACATAGACCCAGTACCTATTAGATATATGATCGTCACAATAGCAAACCAAAAGGGAGGCGTCGGGAAAAGCACAACAGTTGCGATGTTGGGAGCTCAAATAGCTTTACAAGGTTACAAAGTGCTTTTGCTGGATGCGGATCCGCAAGGGAATTTATCAGAAATTTTTTTGGATATATCGCTTATTGAAACTAGTCTGGCAAATTCTCTGATTGGCGATAAATCTCAGTCATTAGAAAGTCAGAGGGTAACGACTGAGGTAGAAAATTTGGATTTAATACCTGCCACAATCGGTCTCGCAAACTTCGATCGGGAACCAGCTTTATCAGTTACCAAACTCAGAACTGCGCTGAAAAATTTACTGGAACCTTACCACTTTGTTTTAATTGATACGCCGCCGAATTTGGGTTTATTGCTGACCGCCGCTTTGACGGCATCAACATATGTTTTGGTTCCGGTTCAAGCCGCGCCGCTGGCAATGTCAGGACTAAGAGATTTGCTTGATGTGGTTGGAAAGGCACGGGAAATCAATGACAAGCTAGAGTTTTTAGGGGCGGTTTGTACGATGTTTGATGCTCGAACAGCAGTTTCAAACGCTTCTTACCAAGCATTAAAGGAAGCATTGGCTGAAAAATGTTTTAAGACCATTATCAATCGCAGCAGCAAACTTGAAGAAGCTCCCGCCACGCATCAACCAATTCAATTTTATGCACCGAGTTCAAGAGCGGCGGAGCAATACGCTGAACTTGCCCGCGAGTTTTTGAAAAAGCTGGGGTTTTCAAACAAACCGATGAAAAATATCAACCAGAAAGTCGCAACTAAATCCGGAGGTAAATAATCATGAAAGGCAAATCAACTCCTAAAATTCAACGTCGTGCAGCTGGTTTACAAATCCGAGCAGCACTTGAACCTCGTCCCAATTCAGGTGCTAATTTAGCTTCGGATATTTTTCGGGCAGTTAAAGAAAATGAAGCAATAGAAGCAAAATCGGCGCAAATAGCAGCCACTTTAACTAATTCAATAGAGACAGGAAACTCCAGTTTGCCCCAGATAACTGCTACAAGAGCGGTTCAACCTGCCGCAACTAATGACTCAGATTCAGGCAACTTCGATGAGCAATTATCACAAGATAGAGCGGAAATTGTGCCAGGAACGGCTTTAGTCAGATTTGGCGAAGGTCAAATGAGAGTTGTTTCGCTGCAGCAATCCAACAAGTCTCGCAAAGTGAACAAACAGCCGAAAAAATTGCTGCGAATCGTGACGGGAACGAATCAAACAGAAAAGATTCCAATCTTGTTTGAGCGAACCAAAGCTGAAGAATTGTACGATTTGCTGTATCAGTTAACGCTCGGCGCAGATGAGCCTTGCGCAAGCGTGCGCGTCCGGCGTTCGGATTTAATGGCAAGCACAAATATTAAAACCCGGTTGACGCTCGATTTGAACTTGAAACGCTTGGAAGAAAACGATTTGCTTAAAATTGAATCGCGTCCCGGCGAACAGGAAGGGAATATTTACACTGTATTTCCGCTGCCAAACGGTGAAAAGAGTTAGCAGATTGAGCAGATTTCGTGTAAATTCTTGTCTTAAACTCGAGCCCACAAATTGGCGACCAAGCAATATGCAAAAAGCCCCGCAAACCAGCACTTTAATCGAAACAGTCGCCGAATTCCTGCGGAGCGAAACAGGAAAAACACAGATGCGGCTCGCGCTCGAACAGGTTTCGGGCGAAGTTGAGATTGCGCCACCGCTGACGCTCGAGAAGTTGATGTCTGTTTTTGGAACTACTGTTTTGCTGTTTCCGCCTGATATTTCAGCGGATTCGCCGCTCCGCGTCGGACGCATCACAACGGCTGAAAACCGTGAAAAATGGATTAAAAGTTTAGGCAGGTTGGACAAACTGCTTGGCAACGGCACGCTGCAACAAGCGCTCGAAGAAATCAAGCAACAATCAGGTGAAACTAAAAATTCAGGCACACTCGGAAGTTTGGATGATTATTTCATCCTGGCTGAACTGCCGCCGCTTGAACAGTTTGCCGAAGAACTGGCTTTGCGCTCAAACCTTTTGATTATGGAGGCTACGAACCGCCAAAACGCCAATAATTTTGAAACGACGCTCCCGAATTTCCTCAAAATAGGTGAATCGCTTGTCGAGCAACTTGAAACTCTCGCGCTCATCTTAAATGTTGATGAAAGGATTAATCCCGCGCCAATCGTTTCCGAGCCGCAAAATACTTCGACCCTTAAAAATCAACGCGCCTCAAGCATTGCGACTGAAACGCTACTCAAAAGAGAGTTTTTGACAGTCAGCAGCAGTGCGAGCTATCAAGCTATGAGAGAAGTTGTTGCCCTCAAAAAGTTTACCAACGATATCGAGTCGCCCTTTCCGACCGCCTACGTTGAAAAAGCAACAATCAAAGGCAAAATTCAACTGACGCCTTTGAAACAGGAAAGTGTTCGCGGCGAAAAACTTAAAGAACTGGAAGTTTCGATGTGGCGTAAACGCGAGCAATTGTCAGACCTGCACGTTGATGTGATTGACGCCATGTGCGCGACTTGGATTATTCAAGCTGCGTCGCCTGATTCCAAAGCCGTCATCACCGCCGATGACATTTTAAAACTGCGCGGTTTAAAGCCGCATCTCGGCGGGAGCGGGCGGCGCGGCGGCTACACCTCTGATCAGCGCACTGAAATTATCGAAGCAATTCAGGATTTGGAAAATCTCTGGTTTGAAATAACTGAAAAAGTGCAGCGCGGCAAAAAATCGAAAACCGATTTTATTCAAAGCCGGGCGCTTGCCGTACTTGATCGCGGCGGACAAATAAATTTGGACGGAAGTCTCGATGTCACTTGGTTTGTCTTCAAACCGGGCAGCATTTTCGCGAGATATTTATTGACCGAAGGCAGGCAGACCGCTTTGTTATCCGCACGGGCGCTGCGCTATCATGTTCGCGCTGAAGCGGTCGAAAAACGTCTGGTGCGTTATCTCAGCTGGCAGTGGCGGATTCGTTCAAAAACAATTAGCTATTTGCAGCCTTATGATGTGCAAACTTTAGTCAAAGAAGCCGGTTTGCAAATTCCCAAACGCAACGCTCACCGCATTACCGAAAGACTGGAAAAGGCTTTGGATAAATTGCAGTCAGACAAGCTGATTTCCGGTTGGCAATATCTTGGCTGGGATTGGGAACAAACTAAGAAACATGGCTGGGTCAACGATTGGCTATCTGCTAAAATCGCCATTGAACCGCCGGATTTAATCAAAGATTCCTACGAAACTATTCACGCTCCACAAGACACTCAATTAAAACAGATTGAAATGTCGAAAAATCCTTCTGCGCTGCGCACTGAAGCCGAAATCGCTTCAGCCGTTAAATTGAAACGTAAAGCCGCTAAATTAACGCAAATGCAATTGGCTGAAGAACTTGCATTATCGCAAGCAACACTTGCCCGAATCGAAGGCAGTAAAAAAGTTTCTGACGACGCTAAACGTAAGATTCTCGATTGGCTGCGAACATCCGTTAATTCCGCTGAACTTTCTGAATAAAAGTCGCGATTGAACTGTGCTTTTCAAATTTGCTCCTCATCCTCTATTCAATGATGAATAAAAGTCGCTGTTGATGTGTGCAATT
This sequence comes from Pyrinomonadaceae bacterium, assembly GCA_040005335.1. Classification (GTDB taxonomy): domain Bacteria; phylum Acidobacteriota; class Blastocatellia; order Pyrinomonadales; family Pyrinomonadaceae; genus JBBQUS01. Next base: position 6,053 of record JBDTZD010000156.1, read on the forward strand.
TAAGCTATCAAACTGCCCAAAACACTGCCTTACAAATTTTGCATAATGAATAAAAGCCGCGATTGAGCTGTGCATTTCACACTCTCATTTATAAAGGGAGGCGGTTTATTCAGTCCCTTTAAGGCTCCTGAATAGATGTCGCGGTTGATGCGTGCACAATTTAATTTCAACATTTAAAGCTCATCCCTTTAAGAGTTTACTTTAATAATTTTGATTCAGACTGAATAAAAGTCGCGGCTGGTATGTGCAATGCTGAATTCACGCTTAAACCACAGTTACATAATGGGTTAGTCAGCCAATTTTGAGTTTGACTGCAAACTTAAATTCAATCTGAATAAAAGTCGAGGTTGACGAGTGCAGATGTCGCCAGCAGTGCGTGCAAGAGTCGCCATTAGGGTGTGCAGTAGCTAATTTTACCTGTTGAAATAGCTGCACTTACAGATTTTATTCAGTCTTAATAAGATTAATAAAATCAACGCGGCTGAATATCGCTCACGCTCTTTCAGCCGTTAGGTAAGATAGCCGGGACATAAACCCGCGCCGCTGTAAACTAAAGTTTGCCGCTCCGCAAAATGAAGGAGTCTCTCGATGATCAAAATTGACGTTAAAATACAGCAGAAACCTCGGCTCACATTGCTTTCAGATCTTGTCGCCGAATTTGTCGCAGATACCGAAGCCGCACTTAAGGCTCTCGAAACCGGCAAACCGCGTGGCCCTATTACGGGTTTGTCGTCGGTTGACCACTTGCTCGGAACCTACCTCTCGCCGGGCTTGCACGTCTTGCAGGGCGCGCCGGGCTGCGGCAAAACCGCTTTCGCGCTCCAAGCTGCCAGCGACTGTGTTTATCCGTGCCTGTATGTTTCGGCTGAGATGCCGCTTCTCGAATTATTCAGGCGTTTGATTGCCCGCCAAACTAAAACCTTTTTAGGAAGACTCAAAACCGGCGAGCTGGGCGGCAGGGAAGCGCAGCGGCTCGCATTAGCAACAATTGAAAAGCTACCCCATCTGGCGCTCATGGACTCGACCCGCGGTTATGCTGATGTCGAAGCGATTTGCACCGCCGCCGAAGGTTTGTGCGAAGCGATGAACTCATCCCAAGTTTTAATCATTATTGACAGTCTGACCGTTTGGGCGAAAGCTGCCGTCAGAAACTCGGCTGATTTAATCGGAATCGGCGAATACGAAATTATCAATCAGGGCGTTTTAGGCTGCACAAATATTGCAAATTATCTTAAATCGCCGGTGATGGCTTTGTCGCATCGCAATCGGCAAGGCAATAAATCCGAAGGCGGTTTGCACGCCGCCAAAGGCTCCGGTTCAATTGAATACGAAGCTGAAAGCGTGCTTGATCTCGAACACACCGACCGCGATCAGCGCGCGCCCGACAGCAACGGCGATGTCAAAATCAAAATCACCGCCCACAAAAATCGCAACGGTATTCCGAATATTTCGGTGCCATTGATCTTTAACGGCAGAACTCAAGCTTTCGCTGAGGCAGAATAAAGTCTCAAGTCCAAAGTCTCAAGCCCAAAGCCAATTTTGCGGCTCGAGCCATTAACTTTGGACTTCGGACTTTGGACTTTGAACTATGAATGCAATTACTTTACAGGAAATTGAGTCTTACGATGCAAAACCGCAAAAAATGGGTGACGAATCGCGTTTTTTGTGTTCTCTATCGGCAAGTTGTCGCGTTAAACCGCACGACGCAGCACATCGCAGTTTGTGCGTTAATACGCAAAACGGCTTTTACAATTGCCACCGCTGCGGCGCCAAAGGCAAACTGAAAGATTTTTGGGATGAACGTCCGCCGCTTAACAAACGCCAAATGGCGCGAATAAAACTCGCCGCGCAATTTTCAGCACCGCCCGGACAAATTAACGAAGAAGCGACAGTCGAACACATTAGAGAAAACTGGACTGAAAAAATGAAATCTTTCCAAGCTTCCTTTGCCGGCAGCGCCGGGGAAAAATACTTGGAAAGGCGCGGAATTCCGTCCGAAATTGGGCGAGCGGCAAATTGCGGTTACGCCCCTAATTGGGAACATTGGGAGAAAAGGGAAGGGAAGTGGTCCCTCGCAGGCGTAGATAAACGGGTCGTCTTCCCGATTTGCGATAAAGATGGCGAAATGGTCGCCATCCACGGACGCGCGATTGACAATGATTATTTCGCCTCGCCTAAAATTACTAAAGGCGATAAATCGCTCGGCGTGTTTTTGGCGCAATCAAACGTTTTGAACGCAAAAGTCACGGCTATTTGCGAGGGTGCGACTGATGCGCTAGCATTGGCTGCCTGCGGTCTTTCTGCTGTTGCAATGACCGGCACGACCGCTCCTGATTGGTTATTTAAAAAACTGGCTTTTCGAGCCGTATTGATTGCAACCGATTCGGACGAAGCCGGAGACAAAGCCGCTGCCAAACTCAACTTTGAATTAGAAATGCGAGCCGTTAAAACGTTTCGGTTGCGTCCGCGCGGATGCAAAGATTGGGCGGAAGTATTGGAAAAACGCGGACTTGAAAATTTAAAAGAATATCTCGCGCCTTTTTCATCGGCTGTTGATGACGAAGTGCTAACAAATTCAGCTTGGCATTTTTTTCAAAAGGATAGAAACGAAGCAGCCCAGTTTTTGACAAATTTAATTGAAAACGGCGAAGTCCGCGAATACTTGCGTGAACGAATGAGACAAGCAACTGATGAGATTTGGGCTGCATAAAACAGTTGAATATCATTTTGAAAAACAGGGAAATTTGACAATGGATTTTCAACTGCGGGTTAATTAAAGCCGGAGCAATAATTCACACTGACCGGGGCAGTCAATACGCGGCGAGAGATTTCCGGGCTTTACGCCGCCATGTTCGACCGCACTGAGATCATTGATCTGCTGTTGTCGCGCGGAGCTGATAGCTCGCTGCAGAGTGCCGAGGGAATGGAGAACGCTCGCTTTAGCACGGGCAATGAATGCTCAGCCTGCTGCAGCTTGCTTGGATCAGACGGAAAGTTGATCAGAGATAAAGACAAGTTTAAGGAGTCGAACAAATCATTGAACGAGCGGCGAATAACTACTGCGGGCATCACCTGGATCTGCGCAGCCCAGTTCTTCGCCGCTCAAGTATTTGCCCAATCTGCGTGGACGACATCTTTCAGTTGGGCGACAAATTACATCAGCGATTTAGGCAATACAACTTGCGGATTGTACCCAGCCGACATTGGTTCCTACGTCTGCTCGCCGTGGCATACATTGATGAACATTTCATTCGTGCTTCAGGGTATAATCATCCTGGTCGGGGCGGTGCTCGCTCGACCAGCGTTCGCGGGATTGTGCTGGAGAATGATTGTTCTTCCTTTACTTATAGTTACTGCACTCGGCATTGCCGGCGTGGGGTTGTTTCCGGAAGATGTGAATAACAGGGCTCACGTGATCAGTGCCGGCATCCAGTTCATTACCGGAAATATTGCGATGATTGCGTTTGGCATCACTTCTCTCGGTTTGAAGCGGTGGCGTACATTTGCCATAGTCTCGACAGCTTTTGGACTCACCGGATTGCTGGCAACAGTGCTTTTCGCGCAAGGATACGGTCTCGGGTTGGGCGTGGGCGGGATGGAGCGCGTAGCAGCATACACGCTGCCGGTATGGCTAATTATTTTTGGGGTGCTTATTATTGTGAGAAAGCGTCCGGTTTCAACGCCGCTGACAAGTTACTGGACGCGAAGGCGAAAATAGCTGCTTTAATTGTGCATGAGTTGCACCTTCCTGAAGGGTATCCAGCCCGCGTTAATTCGGAGGCCGCCTGACTCCGAATCAACTTTAAGCGATAATTTCTGTCATAAAAATATCATTTGCGGTGTTTTACAAGACATAAAGTTTTCTTTGAATAGTTATGCCAACTATAAAAGTATTTTTCTCTTTGAGCATTTTAGCTGCACTAATTTTATCATTGGTAATTTTTCAAACGCCAAGCGCGACTGCCCAAACAAATTCCGCTAATCAACTTGCCGGGTTGTGGGAAGCGAAACATCGCTCGGGTCCCGATATTCGAGGAGCTCTGCTTGTCAGGCAGACGGAGCGCGGATGGCAAGCGGAAATCGCAGGGCAGACGGCTCAAGCGAAGTTGAACGCTGAGCTAATGACATTTGAGTTGCCGGGCGGAAAGGGTAAATATCAGGGGAAATTCGATGCGCGGCGTACGAAAATTATCGGTCACTGGATTCAACCGAGAACTTTTGAGGGCGGAACGCCTTATGCATCGCCTGTTACGCTCACAAAACATGGACAAAACATCTGGCGCGGAGATGTCTTGCCGTATGATGACACGATGACTTTTTACCTTGTGTTGAAGGTCAGAGACGACGGTTCAGTCAGTGCGTTTCTAAAAAACCCAGAACGTAACGTTGGTGTCAATCAATATCGGGTTGACCATATCGAACGCGATGGCGAGGCGGTAAAACTTGTCGCAGCAGATAAAGCGACGGAAAAGGGGCGCGTGCTGGCTGAAGGCAGGTATGATGCCGAACGCGAGATATTGTCAATTGATTTGGTAAATCGCGGCGGAACTTTTAATTTCCACCGAGTGGTGGCTGATGAAGTGTGCGATTTCTATCCGCGTGGTCGTCCGACCGAAACTTACGTTTACGCACCGCCCCCAGCATTAGACGACGGCTGGCAAACCGCTTCGCTCCAAGACGTCGGAATCTCGCGCGACGGAATCGAAAAATTCATTCAAACGCTGATTGATATGCCGATAGATTCCGTTCATTCACCGGAATTACATGGAGTTTTGATTGCGCGCCACGGCAAACTTGTCCTGGAGGAATATTTCCACGGCGAGAACCGCGACAAACCGCACGAGACGCGTTCCGCCGCTAAAAGCTTAACGGCGACTTTGATTGGCGCGGCAATCAATGCCGGAGTTCCGCTCAAAATATCAAGCCCGGTTTATCAAGTGATGAACGGCGGCGTATTTCCTCCTGATCTTGACGTGCGAAAAAAGTCTCTGACGATTGAGCATTTGCTAACTATGTCTTCGGGGTTGGACTGCGACGATAGCGACTCAAAATCGCCCGGTGCTGAACCCAATATTATTGATTCGGAAGAGATTCTTGATTATTACAAATATATTTTGAGCTTAAAGAACATCTGCGAACCTGGTGAAAACGCAGGATAGTGCAGGAATGAAGCAAAGGTTTTGTGGATAGCTTCCTG
>JBDTZD010000421.1:0-3334 GCA_040005335.1 Pyrinomonadaceae bacterium
ATTTAACGGCTTTGTCACGAGGGCTTTTTTTGATTAAACCGCTGTCTTTGCTAAGTTCGTTGACAAAACCAATCGGATAAATTTGAACATCCGACTCGCGCAACTGGCGAATCAGATCTTCCTCTTTGTAATAACTGTCGCGGTCTTCGCCATCAGTAATGAGAACGAGAGCGCGACGAGATTTATCTTCAGTACGTTTACCTTTTTCGTATTCGCTCGCTTTTTCCGCCGCGAGTATAACAGCGTCAATAATCGCCGTTTGTCCGCCCTCTGGATAAAGATTTTCGAGCGCGTCGTTAAGTTTTTCTTTATCTTTGGTAAAAGACTGTAGTTCTTCAATTTTGTCTGAACTAACAAAACGAATGACGAAGGTAGAGTCTGCGGCTTTGTTGGCGGCAATGATGATTTTACCGGACTCGATAACTTTATCGAGCTGAGCTCGCAAAGAACCTGAATTATCAACTACCAAGCCATAATTGATCGGTACATCTTCCTTCGAAACAAATTCGACTTTTTGCGGAACGCCATCCTCAGAAATTTTGAATTCGTCGGGGCGCACGTCAGCGACGATATGACCATTGCGGTCAACTACTCGAACGCTTAAATTGACCAGATCGTTTTCAACCTTGATTACTTCGTCCGGATCCTCGCCGGGCGGAGTCGCAGTTGGCTTGGCACTGGGCGACACGCTCGGGTTAGTTTTAGGCGGAGTTGGTGTTTGCGACGGCGGCGGCGTTTGGCGAGCGCGTTGCTGTCCATTCGAATTTGGTTGAGTTTGCTGCTGCTGCGCCTGACTGACAAAAAACGCTGCCCCGAAACTGAGCCATAAAACTGCTAATAAAACTCCAAAAACGCTTAAATCAACTTTTTTCATTTCTAGTCAAAATCGGGAGATAATCACTGCTCAAAACTTATTTGGGATTAGTCACTGCAAAATAGCCTTCTTTAGTGCGAACAAAAAGACGCGGCAAACCGCGCGGCGGCTTAACCTTAGCCTTCAGCTTATGCCATTTTCCGTCGTTGGTAAAATTCGGCGGACGATAGCCGATTGAATATTGATGCCGTAATTCGAGTGCGATACGTTCGAAAATTTCGTCCATTTCAATGTTTGTTTGCGGAAAAAAAGCTCTGCCCCCGGTCACACCGGCTAATTCTTCGAGATAAGCTTGTCCGGTCACCCCGTCCTTGCTTCCCAGATCGCCGCCGTCCAAAATACCGACAGCATAAACCGAAACATCCGATTCCTTAAGTTGTTTGCGAACATCCCCGAAAGTGTAGCGCGAATTATTATCCTGCCCGTCGCTGATAACTATTAATGCTCGTTTTTGATGCGCTCCGCGCGTCACGCGGTCAACCCCCAGATAAACGGCATCATAAAGAGCCGTGTTGTCCTTTGGCTGCACAAGTTGAAGTTTATCCAAAACAGCTTCGCCATTGCGCGTTCGGTCCAGCAGCAGTTGAGCGCGTTTGTTAAAAGCAATTAAAAAATATTCATCAGACGGATGACTGGTCCCGATAAACTTAGACAGTGCTTGGCGGGCTTTTTGAATTTTGTCGCCGCTCATTGAGGCGGAAACGTCGAAAACGATTCCCACTGAAACCGGCGCATCGTCGTCACTAAAAAATTCAATTTCCTGTTCCTGATTATCGTCCAAAATTGTAAAGGCGTTCTTTTTGAGACCCGAAATAAACCGTCCATAAAGATCTGTCACGGTAATATTCATGGTGATGAGGTCGGTATTGAGAATAAGCGGTGTGTCCTTGTCCGGCGGAGTTGGGACGGGCGCGGCAACCTGCGCTTGAGTTATCAGCGCTGAGGCGCAGATAAACAAAGCGCTCAAAAGGGTTTGGGAGAGACGGCGAGATTTCATAACTTGCTCCACAATTTAAAACTACTGGGAAATTTGTTGAATATACGGATTATACTGCGCTCTTAGATTACCGGCGCGCCAGTTTAGTTGTTTGAGCATCAAACCGTTTTTTCGCAACTTTAATCATTTTACGAAGTGTAAAGAAAAGGCGTCATATTATACTCTGATACATAAGCAATTTCGGAAATTCACATTTCAAAATCTAAATTGAACGAGTTGTTTCCCTCAAACTTTGAACTTTGAACTTTAAACTATTAGAGAATGGCTGAATTTACTTGTCGTTTAGGCACTCCGGCGGGCGAAATCGTGACCCGCACAGTCGAAGCGGAAAACCAGCGCGATGTTCGCACGCAGCTTGAGCGCGAAGGCTTTCGAGTTTTTGCGATTGCCTCAATTGATGGCGGTTTGACGGCATCCTTGCCGTTTCTAGGCAGCCGCAAAAATCTTAAACAAGACGATTTTTTATTATTCAATCAGCAACTTTCCGCACTGCTGAGAGCCGGCATTCCGGTTTTACAAGCGATTTCAATGCTCGGTCGCCGCGCATCTTCTTCGCGTCTGCGCGATGTTTTGAGCGAAGTTGAAGACAAAATACGCGGCGGCACAGCTTTAAGCGAAGCCTTTGAGGGGCAGAAGATTTTCCCGCGCATTTATACCGCTTCGATTTTAGCGGGCGAACGTTCGGGTGCGCTTGACGACGTACTGTCGCGGTTCGTTACTTATCTGCGCCGCAGCGTTCAAATTAAACGAAAGATTCGCGGGGCGCTCGCTTATCCCTCGTTTCTGCTTGCCGCGTCGGTGATTATGGTTTTGTTTTTGAGTATTTACGTGGTGCCGCGAATGGCGGAACTCTTTAAAAACATCGGTCAACGTAAAGCTCTGCCGACGGTCACGGTCATCGTCGTCTCAATTTCCAATGCGGTTTCAGCAAATGTTTTATGGGTCGCTCCGCTTGTTTTCGTCATTATTTTGGGCATTTATTTATGGTCGCGAACTCCGAGCGGAGAATTGTTTTTTGCGCGGCTTGTTTTACGAATTCCGCTCGGCGGGCGGTTGGTTGTGCAAATGACAGCAGCGCAAGTCGCGCGTTCAATGGCAACGTTGCTTGCCGGCGGAATTACCGTTCCCGATTCGTGGGAAATTGCGAGCGAATCAATCACCAATGCCGAACTCCGCCGCCGCAGCGAATCAGTGCTGCCGATGATACGTGAAGGGCGCGGTTTTACCGAAGCTCTCGAACACGCCAAGTGGCTGCCGGAATTAGGTTTGGATATGATTGGGATCGGCGAACGTTCGGGCAGTCTGAGAGAAATGCTCGACGAAGTGGCGCAGTTTTACGACGCTGAATCTGAAGTCAAGCTCGAACAATTAACTTCTTTGCTCGAACCCGTTATCCTAGTCGTGATGGCGTGCTTTGTCATCACAATTCTGCTGGCAATTTATTTGCCGATTATTCAAACAAT
>JBDTZD010000034.1:0-3324 GCA_040005335.1 Pyrinomonadaceae bacterium
TGCGGATGGAAAACATCAGAAAGGTTTTTTCGGGCGTAGTTGCTTTAGAAAACGTCAATCTGACGCTCGAACGGGGCGAAGTTCATTCGCTGGTCGGAGAAAATGGAGCGGGCAAATCAACGCTGATTAAAGTTCTCACGGGAGCTTATCAGCGCGATGGCGGTGAAGTTTTTCTCGAAGGCTCACCCGTCAATTTTCGTTCACCTGAAGACGCAAATGCGGCCGGTGTTGTGGCTGTTTATCAGGAAGTCAATTTGCTGATGTTTCGCACTGTCGCGGAAAATATTTATCTCGGGCGCGAACCTCGCAAATTTGGGTTTATTGATTGGGCAAAGATGAACCGGGATGCCGGAGAACTGCTAAAGAGTCTTGGCTTAAACATTAATCCAAAAGCCGAACTTGGCAGTCTCAACATCGCTCTCCGGCAAATGGTGGCAATCGCGCGGGGTGTTTCGTTAGGGGCAAAGGTTTTAGTTCTGGACGAGCCGACCAGCTCTTTAACTGAAAAGGAAGTCGGAATTTTATACGACGTAATTCGCCGCCTGAAAGAGCAGGGAACCGGGATTGTTTATATTTCGCACAGATTTGATGAGCTTTACGCCGTCTGCGACAAGGTGACGGTTTTGCGCGACGGTAAATTTGTCGGGACGCGCGAACTGGCTGGACTCGAACGGATTGACTTGGTGTGCATGATGCTCGGCAAACAGCGCGAAGAACTGGAAAAGAAGGGCGCCACAGCTTTTGGCGAACAGCATGATCCGCAAACAGAAGCAGTTCCATTACTGAGAACCGAAAATTTGAATCGCGGACGGCGTTTAAAAAACGTCTCGCTGGAAGCCAGGCACAAAGAAATCTTAGGCATGGCTGGACTTCTAGGCTCAGGAAGAACGGATGTCGCCCGGGCGGTTTTCGGAGCGGACAAAGCTGAAAGCGGCAAAGTTTATCTGGACGGCAAATCGTTAAACTTGAGTTCGCCGAACGATGCGATTAACGCCGGAATCGCTTTTCTCTCGGAAGACCGCAAAGCCGAAGGAATCGTTCCCGAATGGTCTGTCCGCGAAAATATGACGCTTGCCGCACTTCCCGCTCTGACTACTTTAGGAGTTGTTTCCCGCTCCAAGCAAAACGCCATTGTTGATAAATATATGAGACGGCTCGGTATCAAAGCATCGAGCGCGGATCAGAAAATTCGTGAACTGTCGGGCGGTAATCAGCAAAAAGTACTGCTCGCGCGGTGGCTCTGCAAAAATCCGAAGTTTTTGATTATGGATGAACCTACGCGCGGTATTGACATCGGCGCGAAAGGCGAAATTCAAAAGCTTGTTAATGAACTCGCAAACGAAGGTTTAGGTGTTTTGATGATTTCTTCGGAACTCGAAGAATTAGTCGAAGGCAGTTCGCGAGTTGTGGTGATGCGTGACGGCGAATTAGTGGCGGAAATACCCCGCGAACAGATTTCACAAGACGCTATTATCAACGCGATGGCGGAAGGCAATGAGAAAACGAACGGAGAAAAGCCAAGTGTTTAGAAATTCTCGGAAATTAGCGGTTTTTTTATTATTTGCAGTTGTGCTTTTAAGCGTTGCTCAGGCAGCGGCTCAAGCGCGATGGACAGAGCAAAAAGCAAAAGATTGGTATGCGGCGCAAGGCTGGCTAGTCGGTTCAAATTTTGTTCCGGCGAGCGCCATCAACGAACTGGAAATGTGGCAGGCTGATACTTTTGATCCAAACCGCATTGATGTTGAATTAGGTTGGGCGGAAAGCCTCGGAATGAATACGATGCGCGTCTTTCTGCATGATTTAGCCTACAATCAAGACCCGGAAGGTTTCAAAAAACGGCTCGATCAATTCCTGACGATTTGCGACAAACATAAAATCAAACCGATGTTAGTTTTGTTTGATTCGGTTTGGGATCCAAATCCGCAAATTGGCAAACAGCGCGCGCCCCGCCCAGGAGTTCATAATTCCGGCTGGGTACAATCGCCGGGCGCAAAAGCTTTAGCGAATTCGGAGGAATATCCGCGTCTTGAGAAATACGTTAAAGATGTCGTCGGCACTTTCGCCAAAGATAAACGCATTAATTCGTGGGATGTTTGGAACGAACCGGACAATTTAAACGGTAATGATTACGCTAAACAAGACCCCAAAAACAAGATTGAACTGGTCAATAAACTTCTGCCGCAGGTGTTTGACTGGGCGCGGTCAGCCAGCCCCGAACAACCTTTAACTTCAGGAGTTTGGAAAGGTGATTACTCGGCTGATGAAAAGCTCGTAGCGACCGAGAAAATTCAGCTTGAAATGTCCGATGTCGTGACTTTTCACAGTTATGATTCAAGCGAAGAATTTGAAAAACTAATTAAGTTGCTGCAGCGCTATAATCGCCCGATTATCTGCACCGAATATATGGCGCGTCCGCGCGGCAGCACGTTTGTCGGGACACTGCCAATCGCTAAAAAATACAACGTCGGCGCCATTAATTGGGGTTTTGTCCAAGGCAAATCGCAGACGAATTATCCCTGGGATTCGTGGGAACACCCGTATGTGGAATATCAGCCTTGGATTTGGTTTCACGATGTTTTTCGCACGGATGGCACGCCGTATTTGCGCGAGGAAACCGATTTGATCAAACGGCTGACGGGTAAAACGAGAAGTATTCTTACGACCATATATAGCTTTTAACAACATATCAGCCAGCTAAAAATCTCAAATTACAAGTTAGAACGCCATGGCACAAGCAATTTCTGTCCCCAAACAAAATCTCCGGATTGCCGATTACGCGCCAACCTACGGGGCGTTAGCGGCGCTTGTTTTACTGCTCATTCTCAATCTCGTTTTTACCAAAAACTTTGCCGATTTTGACAACTTCCGCAATATTCTGGTGCAGGTGACGCCAACGATGCTGGTTGCTGTCGGGATGACGTTTGTAATCTCGACCGGCGGGATTGATTTATCAGTTGGTTCGATTATGGCAATCGCTTCGGCGGTGGCGGCAATTTCGCTTGGTTACGGGGCTGGCTCAGCAATTCTATTAGCGTTAATTATTGCGACCGCTATCGGAGCGTTTAACGGCTTCCTGATCTCAAATTTCAAAATTCAGCCGATTATCATCACGCTCGCGCTGCTGATTGCCGGACGCGGAATCGCGCAGGTGATTAGTAACGGCGGGCAATTGATTCCGTTTAGCAATCCTAATTTTGAATATTTGGGCAAAGGTTTCATTGCAGGCATTCCGTTTCAGATCATCTTATTGGTTTTAGTCGTGGCAGCGGCTGTTTTCGTGCTGCGGGCGACAATATTCGGACGTTACATTATTGCCGTCGGTGG
>JBDTZD010000223.1:0-3317 GCA_040005335.1 Pyrinomonadaceae bacterium
CACACCAATAAGCCGACTATAATTTTGACAGGATTGATTTTACGATGCATCTGCTTTTTTCAACTCTCTGGAATAACTCTTGCGTTTTCCTCCTATATGTATCTTAAACGATGCGTTAAAACATGTACCATCAGAAGAGGTTTTCTTGTTATGAGTTGACTAAGAGGCGGATTAGCAGGTCTCGGAGCGTGGAAATTGAGCAGCGGCACTACCGGCACAATTGTAACATTTTTAATCTTGTACTGGCTGTTGGGATTTTTCATGAGGTAAGAGGCAGCGGCTGAAACAAGTTTGGCTTTAGAGAATTTGGATGCGTGGATGTTAAAAAGCCACCTGACAGGTTATCTTTCGGGTGGCTTTTTTGATAATTCACACATTACGACCGGACCGCATAACTTAATAATACCCAAGATAATCGTTCCAAAACTTTAGGGTGATTATTTGTTCTAAATCCATGATTAAGGATATAAGTTTGATTGCGGTATGGCTTGAAATGGTTTCAAACCAATAGGCAATCGCCACAACAGCCGGACGACGGCATTGCCCGTCTGGTCGTTGTATTCAAGCCGAATATCGTAGAGTTGTCCTCTAGCGAGCTTAATACGCCTTGTATTGCTCGCATTTGTCGGTGCTGCCCAATTATTAATCAGTAATTGATTGTTCACCCATAATCTGATGCCGTCGTCGCTAGTGGTTGAAAATGTGTAAATGCCCGATGTCGGCGCTTCGATTTGTCCCGTCCAGCGCGCCGAAAATGTATCACTGCCAATACTGGGATCTGGGCTGCCCGTTCCCCAATTAAAATCAACTGTTGAATCTACCCGAGTTAATTTTGGATTTGTTAAATCAGCGTTATCGAAATATTCACCGCGCAACCCCGTTCCGCTTCCCGGTGTTTGCCCAGCGCTGCTAACGCCGTAGAGCGTCGTCACGCCGTAGCCCGGCACGGTCACTGTAGCCGTATTGTTGCTGACAGCCACGTTCGAAGCCTGCCATAAATTATTATCGCTCGACGTATAACCACTCAATTGGGTAATTCCTGCGGGAAAACTGGGAAGCTGAACGGTGACGGTTTGGCTTGAGGCGGAAGCGTTTACTAAAACTGTGGTCAAGGTTTTATCAACGCTGTGAATGTAAGCACTGGCGCTGAGCGCATCCGAACCTGTGATGTTGGCGGCGACACGCACCGCCCGTGGACGGATAAAGCGCGCAAAATGTTTGAGCGCAACATATTTTGGCGAGCTGCCTCTGAGCGTGTTGTCCGTCAGCGTTTCATTTCGCACGTTGCCGCCGTCTGTCATTTGCCAGTAAAGCCAGCCGCTTTCCTGACCGAAGGTCAATGCCTGGTTAATTTTTAATGCGATTGACCAGGCGCCGTTGCCGGGAAAGCCGGTGGAGGGCGAAAGCCATGTGGTGTCCTCGCCGGAGGTTTCGGTCATCCATGATTTTTTTCCGTAATATCTGAAACCCTGAACGTTATCCGGAAGCCCGGGCGCAATGCTTGTTGTCCAGCCGTTCGCCCACCAATTCCACTGTGTCGGAACAGCACCTGACGAGCTGACGCCATTGCCCGCATAACCGTGAATGTTGAAAAAATCCATCGCGGTTGCGGCTTGCGAATCGTTTTGAACGTTTCTCACGTATTGCAGATTTTTGTGTGTCGTGCCGCCGCCGTATTCCCACAGTCCCCATGGGTCGCCGCTTAACAAATCTTCGGGTCCCATGATTCTGATATCGCGCAGTTCGTCATAATTATTAAATTCCGCGCGGACAGCTTTAAGAGCTGCGACGTATTGAGCCGAGTGCGGATAAGTCATGCTGCTGTAAAACGTTTCAAAGTTAAGTTCGTTTTGAATACTGATGGCGTAAAAATGAACGTTGTAGGAACGTTGGTAACCTAAAATGTAGGAAGCAGTGGAACGTGCAAACTGCGTCAGCGACGAAGTATTTTGCGCGCCGTCGTTAAAAATTGGAAGCGGAGTGTTGGAAACGTCTAATCTACCGCCGACAAAGTTGCCTGCCCAAATAAATGGATAAGGGGCACCGCCGACCGGCAGCGGCCAAGGACTGCCGCCATATGTGTTTCCCGAAGAAACTTTAACCCAGGGAACCGGCGACCAAAGCGAACCGATCAACTTAAAATCTCCAAGCTGGGCGCGGCGGCTGTTTCCGATTTGCGCTGTTGTGCCGGCAGTATGCGCTCCATTAACATAATCAAAAAAGCTTAAGTTTTGCGTTGCGTCTGCTTTCATCACTGCAATCGGCGCGTTGCGACCCGCATAGGCGCGAGAATAATCGCTCGGACTGGTATAGGTGCGAACGTTATTGTTTTCGGGACCGGGTAACCCCGGACTGTTATGAAACCAAGGCGAATTGTAGGTGAAATCTGAATAAGGTGAAACAAACTGCGGCGTCAGGTCAACGCGCAAAATCGAGGCTTTGAGGTCATTGTAATACAAATCCTGCCACCAAGGTTGCTCAGCTTCGTTTCCGGCGAGACACGTGCCGAAACCATCAATCGCTTGATAAACCGCATTTGAATCAATCGAAACTACGACGTTAGCTTGAACTTTAGCCGTGGGCGAGGCAGAAGCGTTAGTACCGTTGTAAGCCAAAAATTTTTGGTTCGGAAAAGGAAATGCTAAGAAAATTGATAGCAATGTCAGCAAAGTTGCCGCTGTTTTCAAGTTTCTTTGACGCGCAATAGTTATGAGCATTTTTTTTATTTCTCTTCGCTCAATCTATATCGCATCGAAATTGAGCTGTAACAGAAAATGTGAGAAAAGCTTTGGCGTTTTTAGTTTTTTTTACGAAGCGAAAATCGGTAGCGATATAGATTCGTGCAGCAAATTAATTTCGCTTAATCTGGTTAGTATTGATCCAGATAGATTATCAGTTTTTTATTTTTGCCCGTCAATGTTTTTAAATGCTAAACATTGTTATTTTTATAAATTAAGTTTCAGCGGGACAAATTGCTCGGAGTGGTGGGGAAATTCACTTGAATAAATAAGCAGTGTGAGGAAATATGAGTTCTTCTATTTGAGTAAATGCAACGACGGCTAGCAAAAATTGCTAGCCGTCGTCTTTCAAATTAATTGGCTCCCCCTTATTCAACTATTTCCGAACTCTCGGCACTAAAGTTACGACATGGACGACTTGACCGCCCAACCTCCTCTTAGGAAAAATGTAGGGAAAAGCGAAACGGGCGACTTGATGTCGCCCGTAAGTTGATCGTAAATGTTGGCTCCGCAGGTAAGACTCTAACTTACAACCCTTCGGTTACACTTTATCCCGAGTTTTCACTCGAGGGTGGACTA
>JBDTZD010000064.1:0-3316 GCA_040005335.1 Pyrinomonadaceae bacterium
GCTACGCATAAAAACAGTCAGCAGTAAGCGGTGAGCGGTGAGCAGTCAAACCTTTCTTCTGCTCACCGCTCACCGCTTACTGCTCACTTAAAATGAACAAAGAAAACGTTTTATTCGGAATTATCGGATTGCTTGCCGGGTTGATCATCGGTTTCACCGTCACAAATTACATCAACCGAAACTCAGAGCAATTTGCCGCCATCTCGACAGTCAAAGATCAAAGCGGGGCTCTGCCCAATAAACCTGTCGGTTCCGAAGTTGATGCCAGAATTGTTAAAGAGCAACAGCAAACCGGTGGTAAAACGGGGGGGGCGGCATTGCCGCAAGTGCAGGAAACTCTTGACCGCGCTACCAAAAACCCAAATGATTTTGCGGCTCAGACAGCGGCGGCGGAAATGTATTACCGCATCAAAGGTTTTGACAAAGCTGCTCAGTTTTATGAAAAAGCGAGCGGACTCAAACCCGATGATTATGACATAATCGTTAAAGTCGGCAATGTTTACTATGACAAAGCTGCGACTGCGACCGAAGCTGGCAGCGATGGCACGACCGATTTTAAGCTTGCCGAAAAATGGTATTTGAAAGCCCTGTCGAAAAAGCCGGATGATATTAATGTGCGAACCGATTTGGGCTTGACCTTCTTTCTTCGTCAACCTAAAGATGTTGACCGCGCCGTTCAAGAATACAATAAATCGCTGGCGGTAAATCCAAGACATGAGTTGACATTGCAAAACCTTGCCGCAGCTTTGAGAGAAAAGGGCGATACAAACGGTTTACAAACTACGCTCGCCCAACTTCAAAAGGTTAATCCCAATAATCCGGCTGTTTCTGAAAACAATCAGTAACGCTAATTTCTTATTCAATCGTCATCTTTTGCACTTCAAGCAAATTATAGCGTTCTATTTTGCCGGTTTTGGTGATGACGGTTATTCGTCCTTTATCCACGCTGACATTAAAAACTTCTGACATCGGACGTTCGACGCGTTCACCGTTTTTGAGCAAAATAATCAGCTGTACATTTGCCAATGGGTCGGGCTGCGATGAGGCTGATGCTTCAGTCACGGTTTTGGCGGGTTTTCTGGCTACTGGTTGTCTTGTCTTCGGCACTCTGGCCGGCTTTGCCGCGCTGCGAGCCGTCGGTTTAATTTTGGGCGCGGGTTTTTCCGCCACCTCTTCATCAGTCTCGCCAGGAGGTTTTTCGTCGGCTGTTTCAGTTGTATTTTCAGTTGGGTTGTTATTTGGCAATGTGGGTTTTGGTTGAGGCGCGGTTCTTCTCGGAGTACGCGGATTACGTCTGGCGACGGTCGGCTGTTTTCCAGGCTTAGTTTTAATAATAATTGGCGGCGGTTCTACAACCGTCTTTTTAGGCTCAAATACTTCGGTTATTGTGCCTGCCGAATTAACTTTTGCGACCGCGTCCAAATCTGATTTTTCCGCAACTTTCGGCTCAAGATCGGCAGGTGGCTGCGGTAAATCAACGGCGGCTGCAAAACTGCCGGAAAACGTAATGCGATAACTAGCAATTTCGTCCGTTAAAGGTCTGCCTTCGATTCTTAAGACAATTTGCTCGCGTTTCCGAAAATAAATGATGCGGCTCGTTTTACCCAGCTGATTTTCTGCAACAACGGTAATTTTTGCCAGCGGGCGAAGCGTTTCGGATTCAAACAAATCAATGTCGCCATCGAAATTAGCGGTTTCGATTTCCAAATTCACATCGCCGTTATCAGCAAAAAAAGTGTAAAAATGCCGCGTCAAGCGGGAATCACCAATATCACGAGCGGCAATTGTTCCTCCAATTACATTTTGGACAATCGGAGTCGGGAAATTTTCATTCGTGCTTTGGGCAAAGGTCGGCGCGGCAAAGATAGCAAATAAAATTAAAAAGCCAATTTGTTTCATAAAATTATGTTGAAAACTTTCGCGCAAATTTCTCTGCAAATTTTAACAACGTTCCGAAAGGACAACAAATTTTATTAGTGTCTTAATTTGTATTGAGCGTTGAAAGTCAAAGTTTCTAATTCAGAGGAATTAAGGCAACATTGCTATATTCACCGAAACATAAACTATAAAAACAACCACTAGCATAATTATTAGCAACCACAACATTCCGCTAATATAAATGTGAATTTTCTCAGCAAGCGCGATCGGACGTTTAGGGATATTGGTTTTATTCACAAATTTTTATTTCGGCATCATGCATTTCGATGTCACAATTTCTTGCGGGTTTGGAAAATGAAAAGGGTGAGGAAAGTCCCTCACCCTTTTCATCAGTAATTATAGCTTTTGTCGGCAAACGTTTATTCAGCTTTTGTAGCAACTGTCCCGCGTAAAATTTCGAGTGCTTTGTTAAGCTGCACGTCTTCCTGCGGCTTGTTTGTTTCGGGCGTTGGTTTCGGAGCTGGCGAGGCTTGCGGATTTGGCTCGTTTTCGTTATCAGCCAGCTCTTCCGGGTCAAGCGGTTCGGGCTTTTCAGGTCTTTTGACTTCGGTCGAAGGCATGATGCCTGATGTTTTACGGTCGTCGGTTAAAATCGTTTTACCGCTTGGCAATGCCCACTTAATTGTTGTCAAAAGCAGTCCATCGCCGTCGCGCATCGTGAAAAGTTGCTGTTCAGTTCCCGAACCAAAGGTGCGCTCTCCAATGACTTCGCCGCGTTTGCGATCTAAAATTGTGCCAGCCAAAACTTCCGCCGCTGATGCTGTTCCAAAATCAGTCAAAACCGCCACTTGACCATCCCAGACGGTTTTCGACGGGTCAGCTAGGTAAGTTTTAATGACTTTGCTTTCTTTGCCAAGCGTTTGAGCCAAAGTGCCGTCTTTGATAAACAAATTTGCTACGTTGACGGCTTCCTGAAGACTTCCCGCCGCAACGCCGCGCAAATCCAAAATGACTTTTGACGCACCCTGTTTTTGCAGTTCTAGTAGATGGTTTTTGATGTCGGCTGTTTCGCCTTCTTCGAGACTATTGACTTTCAACACGCCGATCTTGCCGTTTGACTCAAGGCGAACCTCAGATTCCGGAGTTTTATAAGCGCCGCGCGGTATTTCTAAAGTTTGCGGCTTGGCTCCGGCACGTAAAACGCGGAGCTTAACTGTTGTTCCCGCGTCGCCTAGCAGCAACTGCCGTGCGTCATAAAGGGAGATATCGCGGGCTGCTTTTTCGCCAATATATTCAATGACATCGCCAGATTTGAGACCGGCTTTTTCCGCCGGACTTCCTTTAATCGGCGCTATCACCCACAAATAGGACGAAACCTGCGAAACTTCCGCGCCGATGCCTACTCTTCCCGCAGACCTCTTGTTTTGATAGTTGGCAA
>JBDTZD010000060.1:0-11173 GCA_040005335.1 Pyrinomonadaceae bacterium
ACGGCGATGGCAAAACTGATGTCGCTGTCGCACGTAATTTTGCGGGCGATAAAACCTGGTATATTTTACGAAGCTTCTCGAACACTGTTCAGAGCGATCAGTTTGGTTTATCAACTGATGTCGCAGTTCCGAGAGCGGATAATCCTTGATTAAATTTGAGAAAAAGAATTGAACTAATACGAAAGTTTGATTCTCAAATCTTTCACATCATAAATTCAAACGGCGCGCGCGACGGTCAAGACAAAGACTGTGCGCGCGCCGTTTTCTTGGAGGGCTTGAGCGCAAACCGAAGCAGTCGCGCCCGAAGTAAAAACGTCGTCAACCAGCAGTATTGTCTGGTTTTCAACTAATCGGGGCTGTTGGACGGCAAAGACTTTGGCAACCGATTCGCGTCTGGCTTTTTCATCCATTGCGCCGCGATGTTGCCTAGTGTAAATTTCGCGGGTTAAGCAGTTTTCCAAAACCGGCAGACCAATATGGCGAGAAAGAGTTCGCGCTAAAATTGCGGCTTGATTAAAGCCTCGTTCTCGCAGACGCTGAGGATGAAGCGGCACCGGAACAATTTTTGTTGCTTCGTTGAGCGGGAATTGCTGGAAAGCTTGAACAAGTAAATCTTTAAGTTTTGACGGGATAAACGGCTTTTCTTTGAGTTCGAGAACGGCGACGCGCAATGCGCCTTCATAAACACCGACGGCTCGCGCGCTCTGGTAAAAATCATCATCGCAACAGTGACAGAAAATTTTGTCGCCGCGCACTCCGGCGTGTTTGAGCAACCGTCCGCACTTCTGGCAGAGCGTTTCGCTGCCATCAAAAATCTGTGTTTTCGACCAGCAAGCGGCGCAGGCTGCTCCATTCGCGAAAGATTCAACGCTTGCGCCGCACAGCTGGCAGCCGCGCGGATAAATTAAAGTCAACGCCGCATCTCGCAAAGAGTTTAAATAGGCTGATGATTTCAAGCTGATTCAGGATCATCAAGCAAACCGCGTTCTAGCAAATCCTGGCAATTGATGCAGTATTGAGCATAGGGCACGGCTTTCAGCCGCGCTTCAGTAATTTCCTGCCCGCAGTTCATACATTCGCCGTAACTGCTGAGTTCAATGCGTTGCAGTGCTTCGTCAATTTGATTAAGAAGGGTTCGCTCCGATTCTGAAATCGAAAGCATAATTGTTTGGTCACGGTCACTAACTGCAACGTCAACCGGATCCTGCATATTTTCGCGGTCAAAGTCAAAGGTTTGACGTTGGCTTTCGTTGATTTGCCCGACGAGATTTTCGCGTTGTGCTAAAAGCGATTTTTTGTAATTTTGTATTTGTTCAGCGTTCATTTTTGATTCGATAATATAAGTATTGAGCTATTTTGCTCAAAATAAATAGTTTGATGTTTGCAATTTAATCAAAAGGCACAAATAAGATATGAAAAGCACTATGGCTATTCTTTTGCAATTAAAAATCATTTGACCTTGATACAAAACCTAACATTGTTTGTCGCCTTCAGCAAAACTCATGCCGAAAATATCAAGTTTATCTAAACTCTGACAACTCTAAAACTTTAGCAAGACTTTTTATTCGAGAAGGATTGTTGTTAATGTACTCGTTAATATTCAATTTGCGCGCTGGGTGTTGTTGCATTACGTCGAATGATTTGTTCGATCGCGCGTTCAATTTAGTGGGAACTTCAGTTTTGTACGCATCGAAGGCTGCGAGCAGTATCTGGTTTGGCGCGAGCCGGCTCAAACCTTACAATTGACTTATCCTGGATATACAAATGCCGCCCAAAATATCTGCCGACCTTCTGCGCTTCTTCCGAATAAGTCGTTTCTACCTCGTTACTCCAGAAAAGGGCGTGAGTGCCTAAAAGAACATATCGTCCACTCTCGGCGCGAAATCCTGCATATAACGCATGAAAGCCGCTTTCAGCGAGCAGCATTTTGCTAATGTCAGTGGTTTGATTATTTTGCTTGGCATCATTTTCAAGAGAAACCTTTAACTTATCCCAATCTTCCGAACCAGGCATTCGCCAGCCCTGCGGACAGGATTCTATGGCGGCTTCCCAACTATAAAGTACGCCATATTTTTCACAGTTTTTCTCGTTATCCCCAAAGCACCAAAACTTCTGCGTATCAGCGGGGCGAAATCTTAAATTCTCCGCCATCCAGACCTGCGAGCCAATTTGGACAATTTTATATTCGCTTTTGTCTCTTGAATCAACAAATGTTTCGCTATTTGACTTATCCTTTACTTGAGCCGCGATGCCAGAAACCGAACACAAGGTAAGCAATGTAATTATTAAGGTTCGCCTCATAGTGCCTCGTCATTAAAAGGCAGCTGATAAATAGTATTCGACTTTAAAACAGGGCGAATCATACTCGTGAAGCACATTCTTAGTCAAAAATAATCTGTTATGTAAGCTTATTTTTGATACGGGTAGTTATTAATTATCGTAAAGCTGCGATAAAGCTGTTCGGCTAGTAAAACTCGTGCTGCTTCGTGCGTCAGCGTCATCTTTGACAGAGATAAACGTAAATCCGACTTTTCCTCAACCTCCGCTGAAACTCCGTCTTGTCCGCCGATAACAAAAATAATTTCACGAACACTGCGATTTTGCCAGCCTTCAATTTCTTTTGCCAATTCTTCAGAACCAAACTGCTTGCCAATAACATCGAGCAAAATCACAAAAGCGCCAGAGGGGATCGCTTCTAAAATTCGCTTTCCCTCAATTTCCTTATTCTCATGAGACTGGCTTTCTTTGATTTCCACCACCTCAAACTTCGCAAAATGCGACAAGCGTTGCAAATATTCTTCCTGCAACGCTCGCCAATTCTTGTTTTTAGTTTTACCAATCCAGAGAAAACGAAATTTCATTGATTTTCATGTCGAGCTATTCTTTCGTACAAATTTTTACGGCTGATGCCTAGTAGTTTAGCGGCTTCAGTTTTATTACCCCTCGTCAAAATTAAGGTCTCGCGAACATGACGCGCTTCGAGTTCGGCAAGCGTCAGGCATTTTTTTTCGCTTCCGGTGTTTGGCAGCAGTTGAGGAAAATTGCCAACCGTAACTTTATTATTATCAGCAGTCAAAACCGCACGTTCGAGCAAATTTGAAAGCTCTCTGATGTTGCCTGGAAAATTGTATTTTTGCAGCATATCGAGGGCGTTTTTCTCTAAAATAATATCTTTAAGTCCGTGCTTGGCAGAGAAAAAACGCAGAAAATAATCGCACAAATCCGGGATGTCAGCCTGCCTTTCTCTTAAGGGCGGAAGTTCAATTCGCATCACGTTGAGGCGAAAAAATAAATCCTCTCGAAACGTTTTGCGCTCAATTGCTGCTTCCAGCTCAACATTGGTCGTTGCTATCACTCGCACATCAATTTTAAAAATCTTGCGCCCGCCGAGTCTTTCAAACTCGCGTTCCTCTAAAACGCGTAACAGCTTAGCTTGTGATTCAAATGGCACAAGCGCGATTTCGTCAAGCAACAGAGTGGATTTGTGAGCGGCTTCAAGCCTTCCGGTTTTGGATTCTGTGGCGCCTGTAAAAGCTCCCCGCTCAAATCCAAAAAGCTCTGCTTCAATAAGTTCTTTTGGCAGCGCGGCACAATCAATGTTGACTAAATCCCGGCCGGCGCGTTTTGATTTAGAATGAATAAATTTGCAAAGAGTATTTTTACCGGTTCCTGATTCACCGGTAATCAAAACGGTCGAATCAGTCGGCGCGACTCTCTGGGCGAGGCGCAGGACTATTCGCATCTTTTCTGAATTAGCAACAAGTTCTTGCAAGTAATAAGTGCATTGTAAACGGTGAATTAGAAATTGCGATTTAAATCAAAACAATCCTGACGCGATTTACGATTCACTATTTACTAATTCTGTCGGAAGCTGAACCCGCTTGGCGTCGCGCCAAAGACGTTCGAGATCGTAAAATTCGCGCGCTTTTTCCTCGAAAATGTGAACGACAAAATCCCCGTAATCCATCAGAATCCATTCAGCCGTGTTATAGCCTTCGATCCGTGCGGGGCGCGTTCCGATTTTGCGCAGCTCTTCGGCAATACCATCGGAAATTGCCTGCACTTGGCGGATGTTCGTTCCGTTTGTAATTAAAAAATATTCGGTAAAACTGGTTAATTCCTGGATATCGAGAACAATTGGTTTAATTGCTTTTTTTTCGTTTGCGACTCGCACCGCAGTCAAGATGCGTTCGTCCAACGCTGCAGCTGGCGAGGCGCTTGTTTGCTCTTTTTCACCGTCAGTTTCGTGTTTTAAAGATTTTTCTTTTAAAGTTTGCTCCATTTTTATTGATAAAGTCTGTATTTTTCGATGTAATTCACAACTTCCGCTGGAACAAGTTTGCGCCAACCAGCATCATTTTGCAAAGAAACCTGTTGTCGGATACTAGTTGCCGAAATATCCAATTGCACTGCATTGGTCAGGAAAATTCCTTGCGTGCCAAGCTTCGAGGTTATTTCGTCCGTCGTTAGCCCGCGCATGTCAACAATTTTTTCGGAAATTTTCGGTGTCACGTGATTTGTCGTGATTTCCACGTTTGGGCGCGTCACAACAACGAAGTTTGTTAACGTCAAAAGCTCTTCCCAATTGCGCCAAGTATCAATTTCATTCCATGAATCCGCACCCATCACGAAAAATATGTTCGCCGAAGTAGCATAATGATTCTTGAGTTTGGTTAGCGTTTCAATTGTAAAAGGCTTTTCCGGCGCTTCGAGTTCGATTGTTGAAACTCTAATTTTGGAAATATTATTTGTTGCCAGCGCGAGCATGGCGTAGCGACAAAACGCTGAAGAAACTCGTTTCCCTTTTTTGTGCGGCGCGTGAAACGCCGGAATAAAATAAAACTCGTCAAATTCGAATAACTCAACCAATTTTTCAGCAATTGCCAAATGCCCTTGGTGAATCGGATCAAAACTCCCGCCGTAAAACGCAATTCGCTTCATTATTTCTCAAAGTTCACCGAAATCTCGCGAACTATTATTCATCGTTACGTGTTTCAAACCAAGCAGTATTCGGTATCTCAATTTCTACTTTTTGCGCTTCAGTCATTTCACTGAGCGTTTGAGCAACAGCTTGAACTAATTCGCGCGTGCCTTGATTGGTAACGGCAGAAATTTGGAAAAAAGGTTTGCCGTCCGCTCTGGCGCGCTGTTTTAGATTTTCGAGCCGTTCAGGTTCATCAAGCGCATCTGTTTTCGTCGCGACGACGATTTGCGGGCGAACAGCTAAATCGGCGTTGTAATTTGCCAGCTCGCGATTGATAATTTCATAATCTTCAACCGCATCGCGCCCGGAAATAGATGACACATCAACGAGGTGCAAAATCAATTTGGTGCGCTCAACGTGACGTAAGAATCGGTCGCCAAGTCCTGCGCCTGTCGAAGCGCCTTCGATCAATCCGGGAATATCGGCGACGACAAAAGTTTTGAAGTTGCCCAAATCAACCACGCCTAAATTTGGCTCGAGCGTGGTGAAAGGATAATCGGCAATTTTCGGTTTGGCGGCGGAAATAACCGAAATCAAAGTTGATTTCCCTGCATTTGGAAAACCAACCAGCCCAACATCGGCAATGAGTTTTAATTCAAGCTGTAGCTCGCGTTCATCGCCAACGCCGCCCTCTTGATGATAACGCGGGGCGCGATTGGTAGCGGTTGCAAAATGTGAATTGCCAAAACCGCCACGTCCTCCCGCAGCCGCTTGAAAACGCTGTCCATTTTCGGTGAAATCAAATTCCAAGACGCCGGTTTCGACGTCATAAACTTGTGTGCCGACCGGCACTTTCACAATGACGTCCGCGCCGTGATGTCCATAACGGTTTGAGCCTTCGCCGTGTCGCCCGCGCTCGGCTTCGTGAATTGGGTTGTAACGCAGATGCAGCAAAGTGTTTTGACCCTCGTCGGCTTCGAGCCAGACATCGCCGCCGCGACCGCCGTCGCCGCCTGAAGGACCGCCGCGCGGGACAAATTTTTCGCGTCTGAATGCCGTCACTCCAGCGCCGCCGTCACCCGCCTTGACCTTAATTTTAACTCTATCAATAAACATCTTTTTGAATTTTAGATTTTGGGTTTTGAACTTTCAATCCAAATTTTGACCCAATAATCTTTAGGCTAAAATTTACGCTCGTTTACCCGATTTTAACTAATGTTTGATTCCTTTTAGCGTGCCACAACACTCGAACGCAATAAAAAAGCAACGCGCCAATGCTTTTGTGAACACCTCACCTTGCATTTGCCCGCTGCTTTCTTAAAATGAGAAAAGTTTTACGCTGCCTTCGCAGTTGCCGGAGCTTGTTGCAGCTCCGCCGCACCTTCGGGATAAACGCTGATAAACTTGCCTTTAACGCCCTTGTCTTCAAACTTAACGATGCCGTCTATTAAGGTAAACAAAGTATCGTCTTTACCGCGCCCGACATTTTTGCCCGGTTTCCATTTTGTGCCGCGTTGACGCGCTAAAATGTTGCCGCCGATAACCAGTTGACCGCCAGACTTTTTCAAACCAAGCCGCTGAGAATGCGAATCACGTCCGTTGCGTGATGAACCTACACCTTTTTTATGTGCCATTTTTCTTTAGTGACAAGTGACAGTGACAAGTGACTGGTGGAAACATTTCCTTGTGTCCTGTCGCTTGTCATCTGTTACTACCCAATTGAATCTATTTTAATCGCTGTAAATCCCTGCCTGTGACCTTGCTTGCGTTTGTATTGTTTGCGGCGTTTCTTTTTGAAAACGATAATTTTGTCGCCGCGTCCATGTTCTAAAATCGTAGCTTTGACTGCAGCCAAATCTGCACCAAAGTTAACGTCGCCGTCGTTGTCAAACAGCAAAGTTTCGATTTCAACCGATTCATTAATCCCTTTGCTGATTGAGGGAACGCGCAAAGTTGCGCCCGGCTCGACGCGGAATTGTTTGCCGCCTGTTCTGATAATTGCGTAACTCATTAGTTATGTCTCCTATTGTTTGCAAGCGATTTCTTGCAAGCCGAAAAACTCAAATTATAAACGGAGATTTCAGCGAAGTCAAAAGCATATACGCAGTCTCGTCAAAATATCGTTAAACGTTGACTTTCGGGGTTCAAAAACTTAGCCTTGAAGGACATTGTGAAACTTTGAACTGGAGAACATAATAATGGCAAACGGGCAACAAATCGTGATTGTCGGCGGCGGTTTTGGAGGGCTTTTTACCGCTTTGGATTTGGCTGGTTCGGGCGGCTCAGTAACGCTTATTACAAAAGACGACCACTTTACATTTACGCCGATGCTCTATGAATACTTGAGCGGTGAGGTTGAAGCTTGGCACATTGCGCCTTACTACAAAGATTTAATTGACGGCAAAATTCAAGTTGTTCGGGGCGAAGTTTCCGACATTGATTTTGATGCGAAAACCGTCAAGATTACGGGGCGCGAAAACAGTCTCGATTACGACGCTTTAGTTTTAGCAGTCGGCGGAGTCAGTAATTATTACGGAATTCCGGGCGCCTCAAATTACTCTCTGCCGTTTCGCAAAATTGCACACGCCGATGAGCTGCGTCGCCGGATGATTAACGCGCTCGACCATATTCCGCCTGAATTAGCTCCGCAAGACGTTCGGGAGCAACTGACTTTTGCGGTTGTGGGGGGCGGGGCAAGCGGTGTCGAATTGGCGACCAAAATGGGCGATTTGTTGCTCGACGCTTTCAAACGCCGAAATTTGAAGGGCGAGCCGCGCATCCTGCTGCTTGAAATGAGCGACACGGTTGTTCCCGGAATGAGCGATGAATTGCGCTCCTTTGTGGTTAAGGCGCTCAAAAAATCGCGGGTTGATGTACACACCGAAACAAAAGTTGTTGAGGTCAAACAAAATTCGCTGGTTTTTGAACACAGCGGCGTACAAACCGAGATTCCAACGGTTGCCGTTGTCTGGACTGCCGGAGTCCGTGTTTCGCCGATTGTCGAAAAACTCGAATTGGAAAAAGATAAGCGCGGATTGTTATTAATCGAACCAACTTTGCAGGTCAAAGGCAGACCCGAAGTCTTCGCCCTTGGAGACATGGCAGTTTTGGAAAATGTGCCGCCGCGTTTGCCCGGAACTGCTCAGCTGGCTTTTCAGGAATCAGGTCTTTGCGCCGATAATGTGCGGGCTTTGCTGGCGGGACACGAACTCAAAACCAAGCATTTTGAAGAGCTTGGCGAAGCCGTTAGTCTCGGCACGGAAAACGCCGCCGTCCTAGTTGGCGAGCACGCCTTTGGCGGAGCGTTGGCGAGACAGGCAAGATACGCGCTTTACACTTCGCGTCTTCCGACGTGGCAATTTCGCCTGAAAGTTGGCGCCAGTTGGTTTTTTGAAGGTACAATGCCGCGTCCGTTACAGGAAGCGAGTTTTAATTTATGAGGGACGAGGGATAAGGGACGAGGGAAAGATCAATTTATCCTAGCTGTTAGACTTATTCGCAAAGCATTGAGCATTTTTCGAACCTCTGCCATCTATAAAAATATTTCTTTCGTATTAGCTTTACTACAATAAGAAAGCTCAATCGAAAGAATTAATTGAGTATCTAGTTCGGCAAGCGAACCTTCCGCTATTGAAACAAAGCGAATGTAATCGCCAGTCGTCCGCCGCGCTTGTCCTTCGGCAATATTTGATGGAATCGAAACAGCTGCTCGCCGCATTTGAGAAACTAAACCAAATTTCTCATCCGCAGAAAAGTTTTGCGTTAGTTGATAAATATGTTTGACCAATTCAATACTTTTTTGCCAAACCGTCCAGTCTCGATAGCTTTCAACTTTCACATTACTTGTGCTCACAAATTTGTCTTCCCCTCGTCCCTTGTCCCTCATCACTGAACCCCTGTTTTATTGCAGCAACTTTTGAATCTCGCTGTTATACACTTCGATTCGGGTACGAGCTTTTTTAACTGTCGGAAAGCTTTCAGCATAATTTTCCGACAGCATCTTGAGACTGACTTCGGCTTGAGTTTTCCGTACCAACAATCTGCCGAGTGCTACGGTCATTTTATCGTGCGAAATTGACGGCAGCGCTTCGAGCCAGCGGATTTCGCGCGCCAGCAAATCACGTTCAAGCTTCTTTTCGCGCACCTGTGTCGTTTCTTCGGTTAAGTCCATTGACAGGACTTTTAAATCAGCTTCGGCTTCGACCTTAGACGCATAAACTTCCGCATATGCCCCAGTCATCGAAACACTTGAAATTGTGGCCGTTGGAGCTGTTATTGTCGTCGCCATTGCGGTCGGATTTTCGGTTGCGCGGGCAGGTTTTTGCTGCGCATTGATTGATTGAAATACCGCCAATCCCAAAAACGAAATGAACCAAAGCCGAAAAATCTTTTGTCTCATAAAACATTAATCAAGTCGCTTATCTCGATCAATAAGCAGAGATGTGGATTTAAGTGCAAACAAGTTGTGAATTCAAGTGTTTTCCTTAAATTGAGTCTCCGATTTTTGAATCCTCGTCTAACTCAAAACGATCTCGGTCGCGTCGCTGCATTTTGTCGAGCAGATCAATTTCCTGATTATCCTGGAAATTAAACCCCATGGCTGCAGCATTTGCTTCGACATCGGATTGGTCTGGCGTTGGGTTGTGTCCGGCAAAAGATTCCGCGCCGTCGTCTTGAGCTTCTTCCCAATCAGCATCAATATCTCCGCCGGAAGTTTCCGGAGTGGTTCGGTTATTATCTAAACGTTCGCGCAATTCACTTGGTGCTTGCGGCACATGTTGGATTTCCTCATCCATGAATTCTTGAATTCCTTGGTCTGGAACAAAATTTTCGTAAATTTCAGGTGGTGCGTCACTCATTTTCTAATTCCTCCAGGTTAATTTGCCTTCTTTGAAGCTCTCAGTTGCCGAACTGTTGCACTTTAAAACTTAATTTATTTTTACCCTAAACCGAGCGTCGAATTTCTTGACGGTGAATGTTGTGCGGAAAAATTCGGCGGCAATTGTGCTTGGACTCCGAGCGCCGGGCGCAAAGGATTGTGCTGCGGATTGGCCAGCGGCGGCATTTCACCCAAATTTCGGGCTGCCATTAATTCGACATCATAAGCTTCGTGCCGAACTCGTTCGTCCACATACATCAATGATAACCCGAGCATCCAAATCGGCGCCAGAAGAATAAAACTCAGTTGGTTAATTAACTGCCAAGTCACCGAATACCAAACCGGCGGAATTTCATTTCCGGTAACATCGAAAATTGGAATTCCGTTTGCTTGGGCGTACCACAAAAGCGGAAATAGAAAAACCATTAACGCCGAATATGTCGCAAAAAGTGTAAACAGAAAGAGCGCGGCCAGCCTGCGCCAATTTTGGCTCGACAATGAAACACTGCGTCCGATCGAAGCAAACACGCCTTGACCTTCGACCAGTAAAATCTGCGGCACGTATGCGATTTTTCCAATCAATAAGAAATATATCCAAACCGACAAATAGGTTGCGGCGATTATGCAAACGCTGCCGATGATAATTCCGATAATCGGAGCGGCCACCGCATATAATAATGCTCCAACTCCAACAGCAAGCATAACCAATAGCATGCCGCCATAAAGACAGATGATTGAAATAATCAAAATTACAACGCTAACAATAACTGTCGCTCCCAGCAGGCTCCAAAACCTGCTGCGAACGTTGCGGAAAGTTTCTCGCGCCGTCACTGCTTCATGCCACAACAGATGCCGCACCAGATTGCGGGTCGCGCCGCCCATCACCATTAATGTTAATAGGTATCCGACGACCCAGAGCATTCCGCCCGCCGTCAAGAGCAGAAAATACAAAGCAAAACTCGTCGTCGCGCTGGTCGTATAAAATCCGCGCCAGCCGAGAGTGAGCAACACCGAACCAATCGCTGAAACAATCACCGGCGAAGCCGCAATCCGAATCAGCGTAAAAAAATTTTGTCGGTAAAGCCGCACCGCGCGGTCAATCAAATCACCCGCACCAAGCGGCGTCAGTGAAAGATTTTGCGTTGCTGCATTTATCATAGTGAAAAGTTTATATTTTAAATGGTCAAGATCGACGTTTATCGAAGGTCTTCAACTTTAAGTCAATATGCTCTGAAGGTCTGATGGTTTATTAAGAGATTTGTCAGATAACTTAAAATAGTTTTTTGCGATTGTCGGACTTGCATAGCATAACAAAAAAAATGTTTCTCGAAAAATTTAATCCCTAATAGAGCTTTTCAAAATGATAAAAG
>JBDTZD010000104.1:0-11164 GCA_040005335.1 Pyrinomonadaceae bacterium
AAATTTTCTCAATTTGATTTGGAAAAAGCAGCGAAGGCGTTCCGCCGCCAAAATAAATGGTGTCAACTTCGATTTTTGGACTTTGGACTTTGGACTTTGGACTTTGGATTTCTTGGCAGAGCGCGTCAACATATTTTTCAGCCAAATCCGTTTGATAAATGCTAACGGCAAAATCGCAGTACGAACAGCGTGACCGACAAAAAGGAATGTGAAGATAAACTCCGGCTTGAGACATTAACAATAGTTTACGCCTCGCTCTACCGGAACAAAAATCAAACGATGTCGTAATGCGTTTTAATTCAAATGGGCATTCAGTCTTCAAAATAACTTTATGAACAACATTTCTTTTTACGCAACGATGACTTCGTTCACAATCGTAATTTTGGTTTGGTTCATTTTTGCAGGCACTTTTTGGTTTGGTTTTGCAAAAAATCTGTTGGCGAGAAAAGATGTTTCCGCCGTGCGGGAAAAAACGCGTTCAAACAATTCGTTTGTTGGAATTGCGTTTCAGGGCTTGAGTTTCGGGCTGGTTTGGGGACTGCACCGCGACCCGTTTTTATCGCCGTTTATTGATGAGCAGTATTTTTTGAATGTTGTTTTGCAGATTTTGGCAATTGCTCTCGTGGTTTTTTCGATTTGGCTAGCGCGAAGCGCGATTAATGAACTCGGCAAACAATGGAGTTTTGCAGCGCGCCTGATTGAAGATCACAAGTTAATCACGAGCGGCGTTTATCGCATTGTCCGCAACCCGATTTATACGGCAATGTTCGGAATGTTACTGGCAACCGGGATTGCATTTAGTCATTGGATAGTTTTGTTAATAGCCGTTGTTGTTTTCTTAATCGGCGCTCGCATTCGCATCACAGCCGAAGAAAAACTTTTACGCGCGGCGTTTCCCGCCGAATACGACGAATTTGCCGGGCGCGTTCCGGCACTGATTCCGTTTGTTAAAATCTTTTAATTTTCAAGATTGTTTTCGAGTGAGTTTTGCCAAACGCTTTCAAGTTCATTTATGACAGCCGAAATTGCCTGAGTATCGTTAATTGTAATTTGCAGCATTTCTCCTGAAACCTTTCCTAAAACAGTTAACGGACAATTGAATTGAGCAGCGGTTAGCTTGATTCGCTCCAGATTTTCCGGCGAGAAACTAATCACAATCCGCGAAGGTGTTTCGACAAATAATATTTTTTCAACTGAAATACTGGCATCTGCGATTTCGATTTCCGCTCCCGCAGCTTTTCGATTGAGCGACGAGAAACAACTTTCGGCAATTGTGACTGCTAAACCTCCGTCCGAACAATCATGCGCGGATTTGAGCAAACCGTCTTCGGCGAGATCACAGCAAACTTTCTGAACTGTTTTTTCTAGTTCCAAATCAATAACTGGCAGTTCGCCATTTGCAATCATCTCGTCGGTTGAAATTTTGAGACAAGTTGCGGCGTATTCGCTGACCGTTAAATCGTCATCATTGGTTGTGCCGAGCAAAACGATGATGTCACCTGCATCCTTGAACCCTTGAGTAACGATTTTGCGCACATCATCCAAGACGCCGATCATTCCGATTGTCGGCGTCGGCAAAATACCGCGTCCTTCAGTTTCGTTGTAAAACGATACGTTACCAGAAACAACCGGTGTTTCCAGAACTGTACATGCCTCGCTCATTCCATCAATTGTTTCTGAAAATGACCACATCACTTCCGGTCTTTCAGGC
This sequence comes from Pyrinomonadaceae bacterium, assembly GCA_040005335.1. Taxonomy (GTDB): domain Bacteria; phylum Acidobacteriota; class Blastocatellia; order Pyrinomonadales; family Pyrinomonadaceae; genus JBBQUS01. Next base: position 1,712 of record JBDTZD010000104.1, read on the forward strand.
GAAGCAAAATTCAAACAATTTGTCACGGCGACGGGCTTTGCGCCAACGCAGGTGACGTTTCGCGCGGCTTCGGCGACAATAAGTTTTGCCCCTTCGCGTGGATTGACAGCGCAAAAACGCCCGTTCCCATCCAGACACATGGCAATCGCTCGCCTGGTTTCTTTAATTCGAATCACTGCGGCATCAGCTCCCGGCAAAACGGCTGTATTTGTCCGCACCATCGTATCGTACTGTTCGTAAACCCAATGTTTCGAGCAAATATTTGGTGAAGCTAAAAGCGTTTTAAGCAAAGCGTTAAAATCGTGATTTTGGTTTCCGAACTTTGGACTTTGGACTTTGGACTTTGGACTGACAGCAGACATCGGGCGATTGTATTTTGGAGCTTCATCCGTTAGAGCCGCAACCGGAATATCTGCTTCTGTTTCTCCGTTGTGTTTGACAATCATCCGATTACCTTCGATGACGTGCCCAACAACTACCGCGTCCAAATCCCATTTTTTGAAAATGTCAATAATCTGTTTTTCGCGTCCGTCATGAGCGACGATAATCATTCGCTCTTGGGATTCCGACAACATCATTTCGTAAGCTGTCATGTTCTCTTCGCGCTGCGGCACAAAGGCAAGCTCCATTTCGATTCCAGTCCCGGCGCGCGCCGCCATTTCGCAGGTCGAAGAAGTTAAGCCAGCCGCCCCCATGTCCTGAATTCCGGCAATTGCGCCGGAACGCATTGCTTCAAGACAGGCTTCGAGCAGCAGTTTTTCCATAAAAGGATCACCAACCTGCACGGTGGGGCGTTTTTTCAATGCTTCATCATCAAACTCTGCCGAAGCCATTGTTGCACCGTGAATCCCGTCGCGTCCGGTTTTCGCTCCGACGTATAATACCGGATTGCCGACGCCCGAAGCTTTGCCAAAAAAGATTTGATCCCTGCGAACCAAACCGAGCGCAAAAGCGTTAACAAGCGGGTTAAAATTGTAAGCTTCGTCAAAAACAACTTCGCCGCCGATTGTTGGTACGCCAAAGCAGTTTCCGTAATGTCCGATTCCGGCGACGCAGCCCTTCAAAATTGATTTGTTACGATTACCGTGTTTCGCGTCGTCAAGACGCCCAAACCGCAAAGAATTCATAGCGGCGACGGGGCGCGCACCCATTGTAAAAACGTCTCGTAAAATCCCGCCGACGCCCGTAGCTGCGCCTTGAAACGGTTCAATAAACGAAGGGTGATTGTGCGATTCGACTTTAAAACAGGCACACCAGCCGTCGCCAATATCAACGACTCCGGCATTTTCTCCCGGCGGCACAATCACGCGCTCGCCGGTCGTCGGCAGACGCTTTAAATGAACGCGCGAAGATTTATAAGAACAATGCTCCGACCACATCACGGAGAAAATTCCGAGTTCGGTCATCGTCGGAGTTCGTCCGAGCAAGGTTTTGATTTTCTCGTATTCGTCGGCAGTTAGATTGTGTGCTTGGACAACTTCGGGAGTGATTTCTTGATTCATCAGTTTTAGTTTGAGTGTGGGATTCAAACTAAATTTTTAACAGAATTTGCAGAAAAAGCAAAAAGACGATTATTCAAATCGTCTCGAAACAAAAACTCAAATTTGTTTTTAGTTCTTTTTAATAATGACTTCATCAATTACCGGGGGATGATTTATCAGAGGGTATCGTTTGATTTGATTAATTATTTCTTTGCCAAATTTCTTTTTTATCCCAATCTCTGAAAACGAATTATAACCATCCATATAATCGGCTTCGTCTGCCTTCGATGTAATGACAGAATCTATTATGATTCCATATTCTTTCATCCTTTGGACGAAGGTAGATGTAACAAGATAGTTTGTTTTAATCACAAATTTTCCGTTTGCTATATCAATCTCAGCATCTTTTCTGCCTTTTTCAAAATTTTTGTTAACTTTAGCTGGTAAAATTGTTGTCTCAGGCGCGTTTGATTGGTTTTGATTTTGAACGATAAGTAGTTTTTCGATTTGCGTTCGTAGAATTTCAGGTTTGACTGGTCCCATTTTGGTGTAAACGGATTTTCCGTTTGCATCATACAAAACCGTGAGCGGGAGCGCGCCGCGCCATTCGGGAGCGATGGCGTGAATTGCAGTTTCTTCGTCGGCTGTTTTGAGCAGGTATGCGGGCATTGTTGCCTTCATTTCCGCTAAAAATGCCGGAACGTCGCGTTCAATTTCCGCCAAATCATCAATTGAAACTGTCACAAACTGCAAACCTTGCGGACGATACTCTTTGTCTATTTTGACCAAATCCGGAAATTCTTCGCGACAGGGCGGGCACCAGGTTGCCCAAAAATTAACGAGCAACGGGCGTTTATCAACGGCGTTTTGTTTAAGAACGGCTTGTAATCCGGCAAAATCAACTTGCGTCACTTTGGGAACGGTAACGGCCGCATTTTTGATCGGCGCGGAAGCAGATGTTTTTGGCGAATCGTTTTTTGCCGGGTGGCTTTCCTGCGCGCAAGCAGCGTTTGCGCCGCCCATTTCAAAAAGAAACAGCGCGGCGCAAATTAAATTTAGCAATTGAAACGGTTTCATTTTAGACGAGTTTTAATTGGCTCGTTTAATGCTGCACCCGAAACCAGTCGTTTCAGCTTTCGCAACGGCTTTTCCGGCAACAATCGAGTCAACGGCATCACGCAAATAATTCTCAGTAATTTTCTCGCCAGTGCGGTCATTATCAATCGCGCCGCGGTAAACGAGTTTACCGTCTTTGTCGAACAGAAAAACTTCGGGCGTTACGCTTGCGTTGAGTTTGTCGGCGATGACATTGCCTTTGTCAATCAACACCGGATATGAATAACCGCGCTCGGAAACGTTGGCTTTGACTTGTTCGGCGGTTTCAGTGGAATTTGCATTAACGCCGATGACGTTCACGCCTTTTGCCGATAAATCCTTGCCCATTTGCGTTAAACGCGCCGCATAAAATTTGTTGACGACCGGGCATTGAACCGAAAGGAAAACAACGACTGTGCCATTTTTGCCTTTCAGGGTGTCAAAACTTTGCTGTTTGCCATCCGCATCCGGCAAGGAAAAGTTTTCCATTTTCCCGCCGATGGCAATTTTGCTGTCAGCATTGACAGCAAAAGGTAAAACTACCAGACCGGTAAATGCCAAAAAGATCAATGCGGATGAAAGAACTCTCTTTAATTTCATAATTTTGCTCTCCTCAAACTTCCGGAATTTTATAATTTAGAATTAAAGCTTACAAGAACTCGTAAACTTTGCCAAGAATCAGATCGCAAGACGCGAGAACGCAGATAAAAATTAAATCGGTATTTATCAATCTTTATCTGCGTTTATTCACGCTTGATCTCTTAATTTAGACAAAGGCAAAATCGAACTGTTCCTGGTGAATAGCAATATCGGCGGTCAAATCAACCGCTCCGAGATAATCTTCGATTTCGGTTAAAACATCGCGTTCGGTTGAACGCAGTGCTTTGGCAATTTCAGGGTGGACGCGCAAGGTAGTTTGCTTGATGCCGTCTTCCAAATTGGCTTTCGTTAATCTTCTGGCCTCGGTCAAAATTTCGTAAGCTACAGTTTGCGGAGATTTAATAAGTCCCGCACCTTGACAATAATGGCACGGAGCGCAGAGCGTTCGTTCGAGCGATTGTTTAACGCGCTTCCTGGTCATAATGACTAGACCGAAATCGTTAAATGACAAAACTTTGGTCGGCGATTTATCGCCCTGCAGCGCTTCCTGCAGCGTCTGCAAAACTTTTTGGCGATTGCGGCGGTCTTCCATGTCAATCAAGTCTAAAACGATAATCCCGCCTAAATCGCGCAGACGGACTTGACGAGCAATTTCGTCAACAGCTTCCATATTGGTTTTGGTAATCGTGTCTTCGAGCCGATTATTGCTGCCTTTGCCGCCAACATATTTTCCGGTGTTAACGTCAATCGAAACGAGAGCCTCGGTTTGATTGATGACAAGATAACCGCCAGATCTAAGCCACACGCGCGGTTTGATCGCTTTGTCAATTTCTTCCTGCACGTTGTAGGCATCCATAATCGGCATATCGCGAGTATAAAGTTTGACGCGACTGGTCATGCGCGGCTGAATCCGATTGATAAATTCAACAACGCGCAAATATTCAGCTTCATCATCTACGCGAATCGCGGCAAAATCATCTGAAAGCTGGTCGCGCAAAATTCGTTCGACCAGATCCAAATCCTGATGCACAAGCGAGGGCGATTTTGATTTTTCAGATTGTTTGCGGATGTCGAGCCAGGTTCTGACCAAGTACTTGGCGTCATCACGCAAATCCTGCTCGGAAATGCCGACGCCTGCTGTCCGCACAATAAATCCTCCTGAAGGAAGATTTTCTTCGGTGCGAATCCGTTGAATTAATGTTCTGAGCCGAGCGCGTTCGGTCGAAGATTCAATTTTGCGCGATACTCCAGCGTGCTCAATCGTCGGCATGTAAACGAGAAAACGTCCGGGCAGAGCAATATGCGAGGTAATTCGGGCGCCTTTTTTGGCAATCGGTTCTTTGGCAATTTGAACGAGAATCTCTTGTCCTTCGCGAAGTAAATCAGTGATTGTTGGTGGACGACGATCACGCCCGCCACGGTCATTTCGTTCGGAACGTTCATTCCTGTCGTTGCGCTCATTGCGTTCTGGTCTTTCAGGACGTTCATTTTTGTCGCTGCGTAGTTCGGTGCGTTCATTTCTGTCGTTTCGTTCGCGATTAGAAGGATTTCCGCTGCGTCCCGTGCTAGGACGACGAACGTCAGGAGCGGGTTCCGGTTTTGTTTCTTCTACGGCCTCAACCGTTTCAACTTCGCTTGTCTCTTCGTTGTTGTCCAAAACGTTTGAGTTTTCATCACCGTTATTTTGATTTTCATCAGGACGACGATTGCCGCCGCCACGTCGCCGCCGGCCGCCACGCCGCACAGCCATTGGCTCTCGAAATCCTCCTAAATCATCAACGCTTGCATCTGCGTCAGCATAACCTTGCGTCATCGCGTCCGCAACAGAAGAAGTACTAGAATCATCTGATTCGCTCTGAACAGCGGTTGCGGTGTCGGTTTCGACGTTTTGCATAGTTTCGACGGATCTACTGCCGCGTTTGTTTTTTGACGCACTTTCAACCGCTTCGCCTGTTTGGTCTGAGCTTTCGGCTGTCTCATCAGCGGTTTGTTCGGCGTTTGATTCAGTTTGATTTTGCCGTGCGCTGCGACCGCGCGAAGGCTTGTCTGCTGCTGTTTCAGGCACGTCTGTTTTGGCGACATTTCGCCTGCCGCCGCGTTGTTTTTTGCGGCTTGATAATTCAACCGTTTGCTGATCACTACTTTCAATTGCCTTTTCGCTCACTCCAGTGGGTTTCGCTGTTTCAGCTGCATCCATAGTAATTTCAACTTTTTGTTTACTGCCGCGACGATTACGTCCGACGGCGCGTTGACTTGATTTGTCACCAGATTTTTCTGACGTTTCGGTTGGCGAAACGCCTTCCGCTTCTTCATCATCGGCAATTCGCTCAAAACTAGAATTCAAACTCGCATCCAGCATAAAAGTTCCGACTTCAATGCTCGGTGTTGGCTCGATTTCAAATTCGATAGCTCGCACTTGGTCTGTCAGGCGCTCTTGAATGCGAGCATCCTTGAACAAATCGCCTTCGGTTTCGTCATCCACAATGCGTTCAAAACTCGAATCATCTCCGGCAAACGGTGTAGTCGTTTCAAGGTCTTTGATTTCAACCCTTTGAGCGACCGGCAAAACATTAGCCGCTCTTGTTTCCGAAATTTCACCCTTTTCAGACTCGACCGCTGAAAAGGCTGGCGTCGGCTCTACCTCCTCCGTGTCTGAGACTTTGACCGGCACGGAACGTTGCGGCGAGATAGTTTTTTTTGTATCAATCAGCGGTTCGGCACGTTCTTGTGCAGCTTCCATTGCTTGTTCACGCTCAAGGCGGGCTTGGCGAAGGCGCTCGGACGCGGCTTTTTCAGCAGAAGCAACATCGGCTTTCTGAGATTTTTCAGTAACAATGCGCTCAAATTCTTCTTCTTCGTCAAAAAAATCTGAGACATAAAGGAACGCATCGCGCTCCAAACCAATTTCGACAAATGCTGACTGCATTCCCGGAAGGACGCGCATGACACGCCCTTTGTAAATATTACCGACCACACCGGTATTTTCCTCGCCGCGTTCAATGTAAAATTCGGTGACTTTACCATCTTCGAGAATGGCAATTTTCTTTTCGCGTCCGTTGACGCTAACAATCATTTCTTTAGCCATAAATGGGCTTTTCCTTCAGTTTTTTTAGTGTATTTGTCTTGAAAGACGAACGGGGCGCGAGTTGAGCGAGGATGAATGAAGATTTTTCTTCCGCAGAAAAATAGTTTAGTAGTGTTTGGAAGCAGGGAAAAATCAAGAGACTTTTCATGCGTCCGGCAAGGGTTGTTTGATTCAAACAGGAATTCCTTTTGCTACGCTTTCAGCGAGGAGTACAAACATTGGACTTACAATGCGCTCAAAACCCGCTTTTTGCTTATCATTCATGCGCCGCGCTTTTTCCTAAAATGCGCTTTGCGCTTGACCGCAAATCTTTCAAAACTTTTTGTCTCTGGTGCAACTTGCGTTTTCAGAAAAACGATTTCTGTCGTCAAAGACGAAGACAGTATAAACGACTTTGCTAAAAATACAGAAACGATTAATGAGGTTTTAGTAAATTTCTTTTCCATGCTCGACAGATGCGGCAGTGAACAATTACCATTTACGAGTTTCAATTTTGCAATCATCTCTTAAAATTTCACTCAAAATTTTATGGAAGTTTATTATCAACTCGTAACATCTGCGGCTGATTTACAAGCCGTTTGCGAAGAAGCCGCAACTCTGCAAGTTATTGGCTTGGATACAGAAACCACCGACCTCGACCCGTATAAAGGCGAATTACGTCTGATTCAAATTGCTACTTCGGCAACGACCGTTAAAGTTATTGACCTAAAAAAGTTTTCCGAACCGAAGAAAAACCCAGATTTAAACTGCTTGCGCGAACTGTTTTTCGCATCACGTCCGACAAAAGTTTTGCACAACGCCAAATTCGACGCGAAATGGCTCAAGCTGCACGTCGGCGCGGAACTCGGCGGTATTTTCGATACGCTTCTAGGGAGCCAAATCCTCGCCGCTGGTGAAACCGACCGTCGTCATAATTTGGCGGATGTTACCTACGAATTTATCGGCGAAGAACTCGACAAAAGCGAACAGGTCAGCAATTGGAGCGCTGACGAGCTATCGCCCTCGCAGCTTGAATACGCTGCTAAGGACGCAGGCGTAGTTTTACGTATTAGGGAGAAAATGATTGAACGGCTCAAAGCCGAAAATCTAATCGAAGTTGCCAAGCTGGAATTTGACTGTGTTCAGCCTATTGCACATCTCGAACTCGCCGGAATCTTCCTCGACCGAACATGCTGGAGCGAACAGCTAAAAAAAGTAAAAAAAGTGCAGCTCGTTGTCGCCGACGAGCTGCAGGAAATGTTGTCGGTCGGCGCTCTGCAAGGCTCGCTTTTCGGACGCACCGAAATCAACCTTGATTCGCATACGCAATTGACTGAAGCACTGACTCGTCTAGGTGTTCCGCTTCCGGCGACGACGCGGCAGTGGCAGCTTGAACCACTCGCGAACGATTATCCGGTTGTCAAAAAGCTGCTTGAATATCGCAGTATTCAGAAAGCAATCACGAGCTACGGCGAAAATATTCTCGAATATATTAATCCGAAAACAGGTAGAATCCATGCGGATTTTCGGCAAATTGGAGCGCCAACCGGGAGAATGTCGTGCAACAATCCTAACATTCAGCAGGTTCCACACGGCGAAGAATATCGTCGTTGTTTTCGCGCGCCCGAAGGCAGAAAATTTATAATTAGTGATTATAGCCAAATTGAGCTCCGAATTTTGGCTGATTTCACCGGGGACCCAGGCTTCGTTGACGCTTTTAATTCAGGAGCAGATTTGCATCGCACCACTGCTGCGCAACTTTTTAACGTTGCTCCCGAAGCCGTGACCTCCGACCAGCGTTCTTTTGCTAAACGAATAAATTTTGGCGTGGTTTACGGCATCGGAGCGCAGCGCGTTTCAAATCTAACCGGAATCAGCCTTAACGAAGCTCAAGAGCTTTTGCGAAAATATTTTGCTACCTATCGAAAACTTGATGCCTGGCTGCGTGAAGCTGCCAGCAAAGCTATTAAAGAGCGACAGGCACGAACAGTTTCGGGTCGTCTAGCACGTTTTCGCTTTGATGCCGAAGATCGTCAATCCATGTCTCTAGCTGAAAGAAACGGTAAAAATACGCCAATCCAAGGCTCAAGTGCTGATATCTTGAAACGCGCTATGCGGATTTTGCACGACGAGCTGCGTGATACTTCAGCTTGCATTGTCAATGTGATTCATGACGAAATTGTCGTCGAGACTGACGCTCACGAAGCCGAGGCAATTGCCCAAAAAGTTGAAAAAGGAATGTGTGATGCGGGCGAGGAATACGTTAAAAAGGTGCCAGTTAAAGTTGAGTGGGTGATTGCTGACCAATGGCTGAAATAAACGGAAAACTTCAATAATGGAAAATGGAAAACTGAAAACTGAAAACTGAAAATAGAGAACAGGTCGGTTGTAACGTCCATTTCTTTGCTTCTCGGTTTTCCATTTTCAGTTTTCAGTTTTCCGTTAATTACACGGTTTGAGCTTCTGCTGCGGGTGCGATATACAAAATGCGATTGCAGTTTTCACAAGTCAAAATCTGCTTGCCGACTTTAATGTCAACAACCATTTGCGGACGCAATTTCATTGAACAGGAACCACACGCGCCGTTTTTCACTTCGGCAACTGCCACGCCGTCACGAATTCTTTGAACCAAGCGGTCGTAGGTTGCTGCCAGATTTTTCGGCAGTGTCGCAAACGCTTTTTCGCGTTTTTGTTGCTGACTTGCAAGCTGGGCTTTTTCTCCCTCAGTTTGCTTTTCAAAATTTTTCAGGCTCGCGGCGCGTTCGGCTTCCAGATTCGCAATTTCATCAGCACGCGCACTCAAAATCTTGTCGGTTTCTTCAATTGTTTCACCCTTTTCCAAACTTTCAGTTTCCAAATCGCTGATTTGTTTTTGGAAAACCCCTTTCTCGCGCATCGCGGCTTCGTACTGCTTTTGATTTTGTGATTGTTTGAGATTATTTTCGGCGCGTTCAAGTTTGAGATTGGCTTCGGCGAGTTCGTTGTCGAGGTGAAGTTTTTCTGCATTTGCCGTGGCTCGTTTTTTTTCTAAAGCCCTAATTTCAAAGGCGCGTGCCTCGAACTCTTGTTCTATGGCAGCGCGCCTTTGTTCAACTGTCTCAATTGCTTTTTTGAGTTTTTTTATCTCTGTGTCTGATTTCTGAAGAGCAACTAATTTATCTAGCTCTGCTTTCACGTTATTATTCTCCTAAAATTATAAATGCGGGTAAGAAC
>JBDTZD010000285.1:0-3301 GCA_040005335.1 Pyrinomonadaceae bacterium
TAAGCGATGCGAATTAACGCAGAGTGAAAGAAGTGTTAATTTTGTGTGAATTAAAAACTAAATTCGTGTAACGGGGGCGTAAAAGCAGTGTTAAAAAAATACTTAAAATAAAAATCTGAAGAGGGCTTTTGGCTTTCGTTTTTTTGTTTGACTTTGGTAAGATCACAAACGTTTTATTATCCCCTGTTTTTAAAGTAGAAGTATTCGGCGCGAATTTGAAAAGCATGATAACTAGCGATGCTTAAGAGAATTTGCGTTTCCGGTTTCGTTTGAAAAGAGGATTTTATGAGCATGGTGAATGAGCTTAACAGTGAATTGGCAATGGCGTTTTTGAGTCGCGCCAAAATGGATGAAAAATTTGACCAGCAGAAAATAATGGCAATTTTAAGTCAAATCTACACGACTCTGCGCCCGCTCTCGAATGCTGACCGCCGAGAAAAACTCACGGCAATTCGCAAGGCGGAAGAACGCGCTGCTGTGGGTAATCATTAAAAGGCTTTTGAGGTTTTGGGAAGAGCTGGATTAAGATTTACAACGGCTAAAAATTTTGGTAAGGATGCGGACTGCTTTTCGAGGTTAGTCCGCTATTTCTTTGGGCTTAAAAAGGTTGCGGAGTTTTCCACAGGCTGGATAAATTTCTTTCCACTTCACAACTTTTAATTCAATTTCTGCTAAAGCTGCTGTCGGCATGTCTCGAATCTCACCAGTCAAGTTTCTCACTAAATTTTCCAGTCCAGGATTATGTCCGACCAACAACAAATTCTCTGTTTTCTCAGAGATATCGCATAACACTTCGAGTAAATCGCCGACCGTAGCCTCGTAAATCTGGGCGTTGAATCGGATTTTAACGTTGAATTGTGCGGTATCTCTAACCATCTCAGCGGTTTGTTTAGCGCGAGCGGCAGGCGAGGAAACAATTAAATCCGGGGCAAAACTTTTGGCGCGCATGAGCTTGCCCATTTTCGGGGCTGCAAGCAAACCACGCTCGTTCAACGGGCGTTCAAAATCCGTTTGATTGTGATTCTCCCAACTTGATTTGGCATGTCGCAAAACATAAAGCGTTTTCATAGTTGTTGATCAACCAAAAAAAGTTCGGCCGCAATTGTTAAAGGCTGGTCATCGTTGTTCTCAAAAACCAGAAAATAATCCCCCGCCTTGAGCCGTTCGTTCAAAATTTTATTGCCTGTTTGTTCCAGATGAACTGGCTTTAAACCATTTGTCGGATATTGTTCGTAAGCCTCTGCCGGATAAACATAAAAATTTACGGGCTTTCCTTTCGTCACGCGAAAACCACCAGCCAGCCTCGCGCCATTTGAGTTAGTTACTGAAAATGGCACTCCGCGATGAGAAGCCGCCGCAACCTGAAACTCTTCGTCAATTAATTGTGTGCTTTTATCCGGCGGCGCAATTTTGTTTTTTAAATCTTCGTACGTCGTTGGCGAAGGTTTTGCCGCCTCATTTACGTTTGTTGCAATAATAGTATTGGTATTTGCAGTTGCTACTACAACTTCCCTACTTTGACGACTCGACAGAAAAATGTAACCAAGCGCAATAACGCCAATAAGTAATAATGTAACTAGCGCTGTGAAAGCGACAAGAACGGCGTTTGAGGCAGATTTTACCGGTTGTTTAATAACAACAGTTGGAGGCGGCGAGAAGTTTTGTGGTGTTTCCTGTGGCTGCGGAATCACAATACGAATTGGTTCAACCTGCGGAATATTATCAAAACGAAAGCCGCAATTATGGCAAAAATCGGCGTTGTCGGTATTGTGAAAACCACAGTTTGGACAGTTCATAAAGTTTGAGTTTTCTTCCTTAGCATTTTACTAACTTGCATTAAACATCCAAACATTTATTTTCACTCACAAAAAAATACGAAAAGCTTTGTCATTCTAAAATGTTGCTATCAAATGGCAGAGATAAATTCACTGATGGTTAGATTTGCCGAACGAATTAAACTTCGTAATGTGCCTCTGGCAACTTCTTTATGATCTGGAATAGACAAAGTAACGATTTCATTTTGCTTTGTCATCACAATATGACTGCCTTTTTGACGCGCAACCGTCCAGCCGAACGATTCAAGAACTCGCACGACTTCGCGCCCGCTCAAAATAGGAGGAGAAGCCACTATGCCGCGACCTCGATATCTCTTGTCTCAATTGTTAACGGAAAACCTTTCTCGGCTCGCACTTCGAGACATATCGCAATTGCTTCTTTAACGTTTTCAAGAGCTTCCTCTTTTGTTTTCCCCTGACTTACGCAGCCCGGAATCGAAGGGCACTCGATAACCCAAACGCCGTCCTCGTCACGGTCAATTGTTACTCTGAATTTCATATTTCTTTTTCTAAATTTAAAAATTTGAAGACGTAGTTAATCTCGCAATACAGGAAACTCAAAATCGTAGCGGGATTTGTCGTAATATTGTTTTTTTCAACCAATATAAATCTTCTTTCCATCTTTTTTTTGCATTTGGCTTGCTTCTGCCATTAAATTCAATGAGATATTTGAGATGAAGAAGAACTCTTTTTAATCCCAAACCACGTTTTTCATTTACAGCTTTGCGTAATGAATTTCGCCTTCGAACTTTTTTCCATAAACTTATTTGCAACATTTAGCTGTTGATTTTTAAAGTTTGAGTATTAAAACAAAAAAGGCTCTGTCAAAGCAAGACAGAGCCTTTTTGATATTTGAGATTTGCAATCTGAAACTTTAAGATTACATGCCCATTCCCATACCGCCCATGCCGCCGCCCATGCCGCCCATGCCGCCGCCAGCGTGGTCATCTTTTTCCGGAATTTCCGAAATCATAGCTTCGGTTGTTAACATCAATCCGGCGATCGAAGCTGCGTTTTGCAGCGCCGTGCGAGTTACTTTCGCCGGGTCAATGACGCCTGCGGCAACGAGGTCTTCAAAAACTTCGGTCGCGGCGTTAAAGCCAAAGTTTGCACCTTCTTCGGTGCGAACTCTTTCGACAATCACAGCGCCTTCTTTGCCAGCGTTTGAAGCGATTTGACGAAGCGGTTCCTCAAGCGCACGGCGAACAATCGTGACGCCGATTTGCTCGTCCGAGTCAGCCGCATCTGTTTTGAACGTGTCCAAAACTTTGCCAGCGCGAACTAAAGCTACGCCGCCGCCCGGAACAATTCCTTCTTCGACAGCAGCACGCGTTGCGTGCATCGCGTCCTCGACGCGAGCTTTCTTCTCTTTCATTTCGGTTTCGGTCGCCGCACCGACTTTGATAACAGCAACGCCGCCAACCAATTTAGCGAGACGCTCCTGCATTTTTTCGCGGTCGTAGTCA
>JBDTZD010000082.1:0-3297 GCA_040005335.1 Pyrinomonadaceae bacterium
AAATTCAGTTGGTTTATTTCTTCCCCGATACTTTGCCGCAGGTGCGTCATATCTTGAATTTTTTGCTGGTGAGCGTTCTGAGCTTTGGTGGATTCAATTTGGAAGTGTTGTTTCGCCTCATGGATTTCTTTTTCGATACGCCGTTTCTCATTCTCAATATCTACAACGTCCTTAAATCGGGCAATATAACCGGTGTATTCACGTTGAAGCGTATTGTATCTCGAATTAAGACCATTGTATTTCACGTCCGATGCTTTATATTCGGTAAATAAAGTTCGGTTTTTAGTTTGAAGTTTTTGGATTTTCAGAATGAGCAAAATCGCAAATATGAGATAGATAGCAGATATTATTACTGTTCCAATTAAGTAAAGTAGACCATGATCGTTCATTTTTATTTTCCTTAAGGTGGGATGAAATTATTCAAGAGTGTTATTGATGTTGTTGGAACGTAAAATATCCAACTAAAGAGCACGTAAAATTTACAACATAATATCGACTAGCTTGATTTTTCAATATTTTAGAGATGGGAATATACTCTAAGTTTTGAACTAAAGAGAATGATTGTTCGCAACCATAGTTAATTTTGAAAATTACAGCGATTTGATCGGGAGCATTTGGAAATGTGAGTTTTTTCGGACGCGGTTTGTTCGTCAATTGAACATTAGCAAATCACCGTCAAAAATTCTAGCTTTCTGACAAAAAATTTCAGAAAAAGCGTAAACAAATTTGTTTACGCTTTTTCAATTACCAATATCAACAAGTAACGTTGTACTCATCAATGAATTAAATTTAATGTAAGAGATTAGTTTAGGTCGTTAACCTACGTATTAATAATAGTTTAATATGAATAAGCAAAGGTTTAATATGAACTAATTGAAGGTATTACTCTAAACGTCTGACTACCGACCTTTCGAGTAATACCTTTGGTTTAAAGAGGAATATTGCCGTGTTTTTTCGGCGGATTAGAATCTTTCTTGTTTTGCAGCAGGGAAAGAGCGCGAATTAGTTTGGGTCGCGTCTGTGCCGGTTCGATTACTTCGTCAATAAACCCTCGTTCGGCAGCAATATAAGGGTTGGCAAATTTTTCTTCGAATTCAGCAACTTTTGATTTGCGAAATTCCTCGCCGTTTTCCGCAATTTCTTTTTTCATCAAAACGCCGACTGCTCCTTCTGCGCCCATGACCGCGATTTCAGCGGTTGGATAAGCAAAATTAAGATCAGTACGAATATGTTTTGAAGCCATCACGCAGTATGCGCCTCCGTATGCCTTGCGGGTGATGACAGTAATTTTGGGAACGGTAGCTTCGGCAAAAGCATAAAGCAACTTTGCCCCATGCCGAATAATCCCCAGATGCTCTTGATTAACGCCCGGAAGAAAGCCGGGAACATCTTCAAACGTGATCAGCGGAATGTTAAAGCAATCGCAAAAGCGAACAAAACGGGCGGCTTTAACTGAAGCGTCAATATCCAAGACACCCGCTAGAAATGCCGGTTGATTAGCCACAATTCCAATCGAAAAACCCCCAAGGCGCGCAAATCCGACGACAATATTTGGAGCGTAATGCTGTTGAACTTCAAAAAAATAGTTGTCGTCAACGACCGGGTTAATAATGTCACGAATGTCGTAGGGCTGAGTGGATAGTTCGGGCACTAAAGAATTCAATTTTGCCTCTGAGCGGTTGGCAGGATCGGTTGTTGGAACAAACGGAGGATCCTCCATGTTGTTAGAAGGGATAAATGAGAGCAGTTCGCGGGTGATCCGCAGGCAATGTTCGTCATTGTCTGCGGCAAAATGAGCGACGCCGCTCTTCTGGTTATGGGTCATCGCACCGCCGAGTTCATCTTTGGTCACTTCTTCATGTGTAACGGTCTTGATAACATCAGGACCCGTAATAAACATATACGAAGTGTCTTTGACCATAATATTGAAATCCGTAATTGCCGGAGAATAAACCGCGCCGCCGGCACAAGGACCCATAATGCAGGATATTTGCGGTATGACGCCGCTGGCCAAAGTGTTTCGCAAGAAAATATCAGCATATCCCCCGAGCGAAACAACGCCTTCCTGAATCCTCGCGCCGCCCGAATCATTTAAACCAATCACGGGAGCGCCGATTTTCATCGCCATGTCCATCACCTTGCAAATTTTCTGCGCGTGAGTTTCGCTCAAAGAGCCGCCGAAAACCGTAAAGTCCTGAGCAAAAACAAAGACTTCGCGCCCTTCGACAAGTCCATGCCCGGTGATTACGCCGTCACCTAAATACTTTTGCTCCTCCAAGCCAAAATCGGTTGAACGGTGAACCACAAATTTATCGAATTCCTCAAATGAGCCTTCGTCAAGAAAAAACTCGACCCGCTCGCGGGCTGTCATTTTACCCGCGGCGCGTTGCTTTTCCGTCCGCGCGGGACCGCCGCCCGCTTCCGCTAGACGAGAGCGTTCCTGTAATAATTCTAATTTATTCATCTGTTGACAATTTAAAAGTAAAAATCAAATTACCATCCGTTTTCGCAAAGAACGCAGTGATAATTCAATAAAGATAAATGAAACGATAAGCAAATAAGCCAATTCAAGCAAGTGAGAAGAGGTAAATTTGCCAATCAGACACGCCCGGACAAGGTCAACTGCCGACGTGAGCGGATAAGCATAAGCGAAAAATTTCAACCAAAGAGGCAGAATTTCGAGCGGAAACCATGCTCCCGTGAGAAAAACTGAAGAGAAAAAGAGTGCCAGATAAATGTTAAAATAATCAATATCGTGAATCCGAGCGGTAATTGAAAGCGAAAAAGCGGCGAGAAAGAGACAACAGAGCCAGAGCGGAACCAGCGCCAGCGGGGCGAAAAGAGATGGCGCCCCGCCAAAAATTGCCACGACGACTAAAATTATGATGCTGTCAATCGCCGCTTTACTAACAGCCCAGATGATTTCAGCAAAGCAGAGCGATTCGACTGTAATCGGAGTAGCCAGAATAGCATCATAGGTGTTTTGAAAAACCATCCGAAAATATGCGGCATAGGTTGCTTCGAGCAGCGTTTTGATAAAAACCATCAGACATAAAACGCCCGCCCCGACAAAGGCGAGATAGCTCAAACCTTGAACCTGCGCAGTGACCAGCGCGCCAACCCCAAAACCAAAGGCCAGAAAAGTGAAAATCGGCTCAACAATCGGCGCCAAAAGTTCGGTTTTCCACAAACGACGATAAACCAGCAAATTGCGCTGCCAAATACTTAAAGCATCGGTTAAATCAATTTTTGCCAAAGCCAGTTTCATTCTGCTAAACGATAAAACGAGTTGACAGC
>JBDTZD010000247.1:0-11106 GCA_040005335.1 Pyrinomonadaceae bacterium
GCCCTTTTCACCCGTCATGCTGGACAAAACGAGGCTGCTATAACTCAATTTCTCGCTGTCTTAAAATCTGATAAAACGGCGGAATTTGCCGACACTTTCGGTTTCACCGCCGATCAACCGCTGCAGCAAATCATCAGTCTGTACGCGGTTGAGGGGCAGCCCATTGCCGCACTTAAGCTTGCTGAAACGAATACTGCATTAAATTCGCAAACGGGAAATCAGCTTGCTGACGGTTATCAAACTTTGCAAGAACGCGCTGCTGTCCGCCAAGCAAAATCGCGTCTTGACTTGCTTAAAACATTATCAGCGGCAGCGGAACAAACCGCTGATTTCAAACGTGCCGCCGAATTTGAACGAGTGCGGCAAAATCTGCTGACCGATATAGACGAGCGGCAAGCGGCGGAGGCGCGGATTGAGTTTTTGCTTAACCGGGAAAAAGAAACCGCGAACCGCCCCGTCACAAATTTTACAGTTAATCAAAAAATATTCGAGTAGTTGTGAATTTATTATGAAAGGAAAAAGCGTTAAACCAATTCTTCTGACAGTGACAGTTTTCTTTGTTATTTGTTCAGCCTTTTTCGGGTACACATACGTTTCAAGCGGCGCGGCGCGTGAATTTGCCCAAGCTGATGATTTTCCGCGCGGGGCTTTGGTTTATGCACAGTTTCAAGATTTACCGGCAGTCGTTAAACTTTGGGACGATTCTCCCTTCAAGCAACGGTATTTGGAAAGCCAGAATTTTAATGATTTTCAAAATCGCCATCTAGCTTTAAAACTCGTTTCGCGCTGGCAGGAATTCAACGCCGCTCTTGGTTTTGAATTAGATGCGGCGAAAATTATCACCGCAACGGAAAACCGCGCCGCGGTCGCCGTTTATGACATAGGCAAACTCGAACTGGTTTTTATAGCACCGCTTGCGGATGAAAAATTCGCCGCCACAATGTTTTTCCAAAATCAAACACAATTTGAGGAAATTACGCTGCCGGACGGCTCGCTTTATTACAGCCACGAGGTCAAAGCGGATCGCGGGCGGCAAAAGCAAAAAATCGTTTTCGCCAATGTGAAAGGGCGTTTTGTCCTCGCGACAAGCGAAGATTTGCTTTTGCGAACGCTCTCTAATTTGAGCGGCAAAACCAGCAAGGAGCGGCTTTCAGATGATCCAAATTTTTCTGCTCTCGCTGCGAAAACCGAGCCGCACCTAGCGACCGTTTGGGTCAATCAAGCAAAACTTAACGAGGATTGGTATTTCAAGAATTACTGGATTTTGCAGAACGCGGAAGAGCTAAAAAATATTCGCGCCGGAATGTTCGATTTTGAAATGCCCGGCGGCAAGTTTATTGAGCGACGCGAATTTTTGTTAAACGAAAAGGCGCTGGCAAATTCCAAAATTCCGGCGTCCGAAGCCGATCATCTGCAAACAATGATTCCCTCAAATACGTCATTTTTCAAAATGCAGTCGGTCACAGGCAAGCCGGCATTAGCAGCCAATCTAATTTTTGAAACTCTTCTCGATAAATCATCCGCACAACGCAAGGTGAAACGAGGCAGACGCTGGAATTCTTACGACAGTTTTAGCTATCAGGATGCGAGCGATTATCACGATTATTCGTATCTCGGCTCAGACTTTAACGAAAGTATTGACGAGGAAGAAACAGAAAGCGAAACGATTTCTACAATGAATCCGGCGCAAACAAATCGCTCCGCTAAATTAGAACAAATTTTGGCTGCCGCAGGAGCCTCGTCAGCAGTTTCGATCACCGACCCGCAAGTTTTAGAGAACCCACTTTTTGTTGAATTCCGGCGAGCGACGATTTTTAATCTGCGTTCTCCAGAGAACTTTAATCAAACAGATTTTGAAAAAGTCATTCTGGAAACAGCACAAAATCGCTTGGGAGTCGAGGGTCAAAATTTAAATTTTACGTGGGAAACCAAAACAGAAAACGAAACCGCCTGGCGTGAATTAAATTTACCTGCCCTTGGTTGGCGACTAAGTTACGTTTGGCAAAAAAACAATTTAATTGTTGCCGGCAACTTGGAATTACTCAAATCAGTGCTGAGAGGAGAAAACTCGTCACCGAAACAACCATCAACTGCGTTTGACGAGCTGTTAGTAATTAAATTAAGTCAGCGCGCAAACGCTTTTGACGGCGTAATGGAAAAACTTGCGCCGGAAAAAACAAAGGATAAAGTGAACAATCAGGATTCATCTGATACTAAAAGAAACGATTTTTTTATGAACAATATCGGCAGTTTGCTCGATACAGCCAAAGATGTTGACCGCATTGAAATCAGGAAAAATCGCGGTCCAAACTCGTCGAGCGAAGAGATCAGTTTTGTCTTGAAATAAAATCGTTTAAATTAATTTTAACTTTGACTGCATTAATCTGATGAATTAGCTGCTGCGCCGATTCGACATTATCGCGCCGCCAATCGTAAGCAAACACGTAAAAAACATCAGTTGCCTGCGGATTATCCCAAGTCGCTTCCGCGTAGCCTTTGGCCGTGAGTGATTCCAAGGCTTTGCCATAGATTTGAATGTCGGGAATGATGCTTGGCAGCTTGATTTCGCGGAGCATGTCTGTCGCTATGAGTTTGTCGCGGTTTTTCGCTAGATTTGGTGACATTGGCAAACGTAAATCGTCCGTTTTGGCACGGCTAAATGTGAACCAAACTTTTTCGCCCGTTTCGCTGTTGACAAGTTGCGAACCCGTAACACCCGGAATAATGATGACAGGGCGTTTACCAATTTGAGCGACTATGTTTTGGCTGGCTGCACAAAATAAAAACGCTAACAGCGCGAGTTGAGAATATTTTGAAAAATTAAATTTGAACATGAGGTTTTTATCATTGACCGCAAAAAACATTTACTCTGGCGGCTGCCATTGCCTATTTATTAAACTCGCTGTAAAACCCGCCCCGAAACCGTTGTCAATATTGACGACCGTCACGTTTGACGAGCATGAATTAAGCATTCCGAGCAAAGCTGCCAGTCCGTTAAAAGATGCGCCGTAACCGATAGAGGTTGGTACGGCAATCACCGGAACACTGACTAATCCACCAACAACCGAAGGCAGCGCGCCTTCCATTCCAGCAACCACGATCACGACTCGCGCTTTTTGCAACAGTTCTCGTTCAGACAAAATACGATGAATCCCGGCAACGCCCGCGTCCCAGATTCTAGTTACGCGGTTCCCCATCGTTTCGGATGTCAGCGCTGCTTCTTCGGCAACGGGAATATCACTTGTCCCGGCGGTCACGACGGCGATTTCGCCTACGCCGAGCTCCGTTTTATCACGCCAAACGCGAATTATCCGTGCAGATTCGTGCCATTCAGCTTCGTTGCAGACATTACGCAGATCGCCGAAAGTATCGGCATCGGTGCGCGTCACCAAAACGTTTGGAGCGCGGGCAATAAGTTTCTCAAAAATTGCAGCGGTTTGTTCCCGCGTTTTGCCTTGCCCGAAAATTACTTCGGGAAAACCTTGACGAGCGGCTCGTCCGTGATCAACGCGTGCGAAACCGATGTTTTCAAATTCGTCATTTGTCATTTGCCATTTATCCTTATGTTGTTTCCTTTAAACTTTGCGCGATAAACTAAAACAATAATTCTCAAAATAATTTAGCATTTGCAAAGGACAATTGGATGAATGACAAAGGATAAAGGACAAAGATGGAACTAACCGTAGCAATCACGGGCGCGAGCGGCACAATCTACGCGCAGCGCACTCTGTTTTATCTGGCTAATAGCGGCGCAGTCAAAACGATAAACTTAATTGTCTCGGGAACTGCCGGAGTGGTTGCGCAAGTCGAAACCGGGACAAATGTTTTGCGCGAACCGTCAACTGAAAAAATCAACGAATGGATCGGTTTACCGCCGGACAGTGAGCTGATTCGTTTTTGGAGGCTTGATAATTTGGCGGCCAAACCAGCGAGCGGTTCAAACAAACAGGAAGGAATGATCGTCGTGCCGTGTTCGATGGGAACCTTGGGAGCAATCGCATCGGGGGCGGGAACAAACTTGATTCATCGCGCGGCGGACGTCTGTTTAAAAGAACGACGCAAATTAGTTATCGTCCCGCGCGAAACGCCGTACAATATCATTCACCTTGAAAATATGTTGAAGCTGTCTCACGCCGGAGCGCAAATTTTACCGGCAAGCCCGGGATTTTATCACAAGCCAAATACAATTATAGAACTTGTAGATCATTTGGTTTTTAGAATATTAGATCAGTTTGACATTCCGCACGAGCGCAGTACGCAATGGACGGGCGAGGAAGTCAGCGAGTAAAATAAATCTAATGAGTTTTCAGGAAACTAACCCGACCGGCAGATTTTCTAACCGCGTTGATAATTATATTCGTTATCGCCCCGATTACCCGCGAGCAATCATTGAATTGATGCACAATGAAATGAATATTCAGGAAAACGCGGTAATTGCCGATATCGGGTTTGGCACGGGCATTTTTACAAAAATGCTGCTTGAAACAGATTGCATGGTTTACGGGGTCGAGCCAAATGAAGCAATGCGCGACGCGGGCGCAAAGTTTTTGCGCGATTCTGCAAATTTCAAAAGCATCAACGGCACGGCAGAAAATACGAATTTGCCCGATGAAAGCGTTGATTTGATTACGGCGGCACAGGCTTTTCACTGGTTTGACGCGCCGAGAGCGAAACGCGAATTTCACCGGATTTTGCGACCCGAAGGTTTTGTCGTTTTGATTTGGAACGAACGCAAACTTGACGCGGACGCGTTTTCATCAGATTATGAACGTTTCCTAATTGAACAAGGCAGCGACTATGAAAATATTCGCAAAAGCCATGCGCACGAAGCAACAATCAAAAAGTTTTTCGATAACGACTTTACCGTTAAAAGCTATTCAAATTATCAAACGTTGGATTTGGAAGGTTTCAAAGGTCGCAATTTGTCATCCTCTTATCTGCCGACCGAGCAGGATGCCGGATTTTCGGCAATGGTTAATAAACTTGAGCGCATTTTCGCGCAGCATGAAACAAACGGGAAAGTTAAGATTTTTTACGACACAAAAGTTTTTTACAGAAAGTTTAAGTAGTAAGCAATGAGTAGTACAAAAACCGCCAATCGCACTATCAGCGTCGCGCATTCGCCGGATTCGGACGATGCGTTTATGTTTTACGGACTCGCCACCAACAAATTGGATACCGGCGATTTAAAATTTACACACGTACTCGAAGACATTCAAACATTAAACGAAAAAGCGTTAACGGGCGTTTATGACGTGACCGCAGTTTCGTTTCACGCTTATGCCTACATAGCGGACAAGTATGCTCTTTTGCCCCACGGCGCGAGCATTGGCGATAAATACGGTCCGATTGTCGTCTCCCGCGAGCTGATGAAACCCGAAGATATTGGCAGCGCGAAAATTGCCGTGCCGGGCGAAATGACGAGTGCGTTTTTGGCATTGCGACTTTTTAACCAGGATTTCAAATACGAAGTTGTCCCGTTCGATAAAATTATTGACGCGGTACAAAACGGCGACTGCGATGCCGGTCTTTTGATACACGAAGGTCAACTTTTTTATCACACTCTGGGACTTTCGAAAGTCCTCGATCTCGGCGAATGGTGGCACGAGCGGACGGGGCTGCCGCTGCCGATGGGCGGAAACGTTATAAAGCGCGATTTGGGCGCGGACTTAATGAAAAAAGTATCTAAGTATCTCAAAGAGAGCATTCAATTTTCGCTTGACAATCGCGAAAATGCACTTGCTTACGCGATGCAGTTTGCCCGTGACATGGACACTGATACGGCAGATCGTTTTGTGGCAATGTGGGTTAATGACTTAACTCTCGATTACGGGGAGCGCGGACGCGAAGGTGTCCGCCGATTGCTTGCAGAAGGCTACGAAAAAGGAATTATCCCAAATAAAGTAACGGTTGAATTTGTTGAATAAATTTAGGCAGAAGCCCGCGCGTAAGCAAGGGCGGTAACAAAATCCGCCCTTGCTTACGCGCGGGCTTCTGTTTTTAAAATTCTCCGATCCCGCGTCCCGTGCGTTGTTCAAACTGTTCAACGAGCGACGGAATATCCCCGAAAGGCTCGTCGCGCGAGAGGCGTTCAATTCGCCAGAGCGGAAAAAATTGATCGTTCAAGCCCATAAAAGGCTCGTCGTGGATAATTGCCCTGATATAATCTTCAAAAGCATTAAGATCAATTCCGCGAACAAACGCGCCTGCGCCGTTTATCTCGTGCAACACGCCCCAAACTTTTTCACGCGGGGTGTGCATAATTAAAACCACCGGTTCGCCTGACTCAATTTTTGACATAATCTTGATTTAACATTTAAGAAGTCTTCTTCTGCGTGACGGCAACCAGCGCGAAGGCGCCGTTATCAGCGACTTTATGAGCAGTAAACAAATTCGTTTCGTAAAGCTGATGTTCATGTTCGACGGGGACGAGAACCAAAACATTCTGCTCATTGCTTAACTGCAAATAATTCCAGATTTCTCTTGTTCCTTCAAATTTCCACTGTTTGCCGTCAGGCAGTCGCACCAATCGTCCGGCGGCGTAAAATTCGAGCGAGTGTGAAATGTCGTGTAAGTTTAAAACTTTGGCATTACTCAAACCTTGTCCGTTTGCCGCTTCGAGCAAAAATTTGGTTGTGTCGTAGCGAGCCAAGCCAACCGCAAAAGTGTTGAGAAAAATCGGCACCGCTAGCAAAATAATGATTGCTAAAACTTGAAAAACCAAACGGCGGTTTCGATTGTTTTTAACAAACCGCTCAACTTGCTCTGCCGCTAAAATCAAAGCCGCAGGGAGCGCCGGCAAAATATAACCGGGCAGTTTTGAACTGGAGAACGTAAAAAAAACGAGTGGTACAGTCAGCCAAACAACGCAAAATATTTTTAATTTTTGCGGTAACATTTGAACTGGACTTTGGACTTTGGACTTTGGACTTTGGGCTTTAAAAAATCTCCAGATTGCTATTGCGAAAAAAGGCAGCCAGGGCAGTGTCAGGGCTGGTAAAATCAGCCAAAAAAACCAAACGGGTTCTGGATGTTGGTATTTATTTGAAGTGTAGCGAGCAAATTGTTGCTGCACAAAAAACTCGTTAAAAAAATCGCCACCGTGTCGCAGAAGCATCGGCGCGTACCACGTCGCCGCTGTCGCACAAGCCAGCAGAGTTCCCCACAATAAACTCAATAAAAACGCTTTGTTCGGCAGTTTTTGCGACAAAATGAAATACCAAAAAATAATTCCTAAGGGCAACACCGCCCCAATCAAACCTTTTGCGAGCAAAGCAACGCCGATAAAGAAGTAGAAACCGATTAGAAATTTTGGATTTTGGATTTTGGATTTTGGGTTACCAATATCAAAAGCAAAAAAGCAGGCGAGAGCTGCCGTGATTGGAAAAGTTAAAATAATGTCAAACGATGCGGCGTGAGAAAACGCTATTAATCCAATGCTCGAAGCCGAAACCAACACTGCCCAAAAAGCAATGCCGTCATTCGCCCGTTGTCCTTCGTCGTTTGTTTTTTCGACAAAACGGCACAGCCAATAAACTGTTCCAATCGTCAGCAAGCCAAACAAAGCTGAGCCGAACCGCGCCGCAAACTCATTGATACCAAACGTTTTGTAACCTGCCATCATCAACCAATAGGCAAGCGCGGGTTTCTCAAACCAATTTAGTTCGCCGAGTGTGGTAGTCACAAAATCGCTGCGCGAAAACATTTCCCGCGCGACTTCGGCGTAACGCGGCTCATCCGGTCCTAAAAACGGCAGCGTTCCCAAACCGACAAAATATGCGGCAAAAATTAAAACGCTAAAAAGCAGAATTTGTGCTTTGTTATTTGTCAGTGCCGGCGGAGGGGTTTGGTTTTTCATTTGTGATTTGCGCGTCTTTTGAACAGAATACCAAGTATTACTAAAAAAGTTTTGGCGTTCAAACAATGAAAGAAAATCAAAGAGCAAAATTGAGAACCGCCGTCATCGGTGTCGGCAGCCTCGGACAACATCATGCCCGTATTCACGCGCAACTTGCCAAAGAAGGTAAAACAGAATTTATTGGCGTTTGCGATGCCAACGCGGAAACTGCACAAAAAATCGCCGCTGAACAAAACTGTCCCGCTTTCGCCGATTGGCGCGAACTTCTCAATAAAGCCAATCTTGTTTCGATTGTCACACCGACCGAAACGCACTCAGAAATTGCAGTTGAATTCTTAAAACGAGGCATTCACGTTTTAGCGGAAAAACCGATGGCACGAACTTTGGAAGAAGCTGATTTGATGATTGCGGCGGCAGAAAAATCCGGCGCGAAATTGATGGTTGGCCAACTCGAACGATTTAATCCGGCAATTGTTGCGCTGCGCCCGCACGTGTCGAAGCCGCTTTATTTTGAAATTCACCGAATCTCGCCGTTTCCCGCGCGCTCGCTTGATGTTGATGTAGTTTTGGACGTCATGATTCACGATCTGGATATGATCTCGTGGTTTGTCGCCGATGAAATAGCCACGATTCACGCGGTCGGAATTCCAATTTTGACCAACAAAGTTGACGCGGCTAACGTTCGCCTTGAATTCAAACGAGGCGCGGTCGCCAACATTACGGCTTCGCGCGTCGGGACGGAAAAAATCAGAAAAATGCGTTTTTATCAGCAAAATGCTTATGTTGCAGTAGATTATGTGACGAAATACGCAGCATTAACAACGCTCGCGCCGGGAGCTGAAAACCCGCTTTTCGGTATTAAAATCAATCGTCTAGAAATTAACGACATTGAGCCTCTGCGAGCTGAAATCGAAGCGTTTATAGATTCAATCGTCGCAAACAAAACGCCGCCCGTAACCGGCGCCGAAGGACGGAGCGCTCTGTCGCTTGCCTTGGGCGTACTTGAAAAAATCGAAGAACATCGAGGACGTCTAGAGTTTTAGCCAAACATGAAAAGCGAAGAAATTTCAGATTTTTTATCCGAACGAATCGCCGCCGAAGATTTTCCTTCGGCTGTTTATCTCGTTGCTGAAAAAGGCGAAATAAGATTTGCCGACGCGCTTGGTTTAGCAGTTAAAACAAACGAAATTGAAATTCCGGCGAGGATTGACACAATTTATGATTTGGCAAGCCTAACGAAAGTTTTAGTAACCGGATTGTTATGGGCAAAGCTTTATGACGAAATGAAGTTGAGATTAAACACTTCAATAAAATATCAGCTTCCTGAATTTAAAGTCTTTGATAAACGATTGACTTCAACGAAAGAGTTGTTGACGCACACTTCTGGTTTTGCCGCCTGGAAGCCGTTTTATTTGCTAACCAACGATCAAGACGAAATATTGTCGGTTATTGCTGCGCAACCTTTGGAAAGCAAGCCGAACATTCTGGTTCGCTATAGTGATCTGAATTTTATTACGCTTGGATATTTTATCGAAAGAGTATATGGCAAAAAGCTACTTGCAATTGTCGAGCGCGAAATTCTTAAACCGCTCAAATTAAAACGCACTTTTTTTAATCCGCCCCTCAAGTTTAAAAATGAAATTGCAGCTTCTGAATTTGGAAACGAATACGAAAAACAAATCTGCGGCGGGCTAGGTTTGGAAGTTGAAAATTTTGCGTGGCGCGAGCGTCAAATTTGGGGCGAAGTTCATGATGGCAATGCTTATTTCCTGGGAGGTGTTTCTGGTCACGCCGGACTTTTTTCAACTGCGGAAGAAGTTTTCAAAATCGCTTTGCAATTTTTGCCAAGCACCACAGTTTTGTTTAAATCGAAATCTGATGTTTGTGATTTATTTAAAACGAATTTTACTGAACATTTGAACGAAGCGCGTTCATTGGCGTTTGAGCTTGCGGCAACAGAAAATTCCACGGCAAGCAAAGCTTTGTCACCTGACAGCTTCGGGCATTTAGGTTTTACTGGGACGAGCCTGTGGATTGAGCCTGAACGAGAGCGCGTTTTTATTTTGTTGACGAATCGAACCCATCGCCCGCTGCCATTTGTTAATATCAATTCAACGCGGCGCAAATTTCACGAGTTAGCGAGCCAGTTGCTCGACAAATCTTGAACTTTTCGGGTAACAAAATGCTTTTTCCTCACTAACTGCATCAGAGCTAGAAGAGGCTTGACATTTCCATCCAAACAACCGGAGCCAAAGATGAAAAACTTTTTAGTTTTAGCATTGATTATTTTTGCCGCTGCCTTTAATTCGCCAGCGCAATCGGGCAATAAACAAAAAGACGCGGAAGGCAAAAAAAATCGGCGTCAGCAGCAAACGAACTCAAGTGAAAAGCCCGCCTCAACGGACGACTCCAAATCAATTGAACCGGACGCTAAAACTGAAACCTCCGACGTAAGCACGGATGATGAAATCGTCCGCGTGGATACCAATTTAGTGACAATTCCGGTGACGGTTTCCGACCGCGACGGGCGTTTTGTTTCCGACCTTAAAAAAGAAGACTTTCAAATTTTTGAGGATGGCAAACTGCAAAACATTGAGTATTTTGCTGCAACCGAAACGCCTTTTACAGTTGCTCTGGTTTTGGACACGAGCCTTTCCGCGAGCTTGAAAATTGATGAAATTCAAACGGCGGCATATCAATTTGTGATGGGTTTGCGCCCCGCCGACCGAGTTCTAATCGTCAGTTTTGACGAAGAAGTGCGGGTTTTAAGTGAACCGACAAGCGACCGCGAAACTTTGCGTCAGGCGATCAAAAAAACTCGTTTTGGCGGCGGGACGAGTCTTTACGAAGCGGTTTACGCTGCCTTCAAGCGCATGGAAAAGATTAACGGGCGTAAAGCTATTGTCTTGTTCACCGACGGCGTTGATACGACCAGCCGCAAAACAAATGATGCCGACAATCTCTATCAAGCTCAGGAATTTGAAGGATTGATTTACCCAATACACTATGACACATACGAAGATGTTCAGGCGCAACTACGAAACCCGCCAATTTTAAATCCGAATCCTGTTCCGGGTTTGCCCGTCCCGCTCCCCAGCCGAACGCCGACAATTCCGGGCACAAACATTCCGCTTCCTATACCACAACAAAGAAATCGGCGTCTTCCCAATCCAAATGATCCACGTTATCCGCAAGATCCAAACGACCCGCGCTATCCGCCATCATCGCGCCGCCCTGACGATCCGACT
>JBDTZD010000332.1:0-3289 GCA_040005335.1 Pyrinomonadaceae bacterium
AATTGTTGTGAATCAGTTAACTTACGGATGTCAGCGAAGATATGGATTGCATTAAAAAAGCTGATTATCAATTGGCTCTTTTTATTGCGAGTAAAACGCGCTCTTGCCTTTGGTGAATGCACCGCCCGCGCCGTGCGCAAATATTGACAATTCCTGTAGCTCTCGTTTCGAGCAGAGCCGCGAAACTTTATTAACAAGATCCTCAACTCCGGTTGCTCGGATGTCGCCGAAGAAAGTTAGAAATTCCGTTGGATCGAATTCAGGTGATTTGCTGACCGCTCGAATAAACGTTTGCATATCCTCTATCTAGGTAGGCGCGAGAGAAAACTTAGTTTGCCTGCTTTTGTAATCATTCCGTTTAAAAATAAGACAGGAAATCTCGTGCGCTGCCCGTTCCGTCTAACGAAAAAGATTTAACTTCGGAAATTATTAGCAAAAAATCTGCCGGTTGTAACCTACATAGATAAGTAGGGTCTGAGCTTAGAGAATACAATAATAAGCAAGATTTATTTTTCTTATCTCTGCTACACGTCTAATGACCTATTCGGTGCGTCGTTAAATTGAATGCGTTTGATGCCACTTGCGTAGTAGCTCTTTCTCCTTGATAGAGTCTATTCCAACCTTTAGCTTTTCGTTCGGATAATTCGTTTCGCGCTAAGTCAAGACACCTTGAGCCATGTTGCTCAATGGACGAAAATTCAGACCGGAATCTATAGCGCCGAACACCTTTGCGACCCAATATGTACAAAAAAACAATTGTTTCACAAAAGAAAAAGCGACTAAAAAAAGTCGCTTTTTCTTTTTGAATTCTAATGGTGGCTTGGGACGGAATTGAACCGCCGACACGCGGATTTTCAGTCCGCTGCTCTACCAACTGAGCTACCAAGCCTTGGCTTCGCTTCAAGTTTATTGCGAAGCAAGTTTTGTAGTCTAAATTCCGAAGAGACTTTTGTCAAATCTCTTGGTAAAACAACCGATTTACCCAATGTTTAAACGGTTTGAAAAAAAAGTTGACAGCACGAGCCGGCGGCGTATAATAAGAAACGTAGCGGTTGATCCGCAATAGTTCCACCGACCGTTACAAAAACTGCTTCTCCTGCTCATTTAAGAAACCCGCCAGCGCGGTTTGAAAGCTTTTGCGACCAACCCCGGACACGCGCTTTCGAACCGCGCAGCTTTGTTTTCAAATCCAGCTTACAATTCGCTGCCGTTCTTTTGTGCAGTTGTCAAATCAGGTGCTGGCATCATTCCAAGTACGACTTTGACATCGTTTTCAAGGCGGTCGCGTAATTCGACATTCTCTTTCAAAACATTTTTAACGTTTTCACGTCCCTGCCAGCGTTCACCTTTATATGAAAGCCACGCTCCGGCTTTTTCCATGATTTTGTTGTTAACCGCTAAATCAACCAAATCGCCCTCGCGCGAAATGCCTTCGCCGTACATAATGTCAAACTCGGTTTCACGAAACGGCGGCGCGACTTTGTTTTTTACGACTTTCACCTTTGTGCGGTTGCCTGTTACACGGTCGGCTTCTTTGATAGCTCCGATCCGCCGAATATCAAGCCGCAAACTCGCGTAAAACTTCAAAGCTTTGCCGCCCGTGGTCGTTTCAGGACTGCCGAAAAAGACGCCAATCTTTTCACGCAACTGATTGATGAAAATTAAACAAGTGTTGCTTTGCGCGACTTTGGCAGTTAATTTTCGGAGGGCTTGCGACATCAGACGCGCCTGCAAACCGGGAAGCGAATCGCCCATGTCGCCGTCGAGTTCGGCTTTTGGCACCAGCGCGGCGACCGAATCAATAACAATGACGTCAACGCTGTTGGAATTGATTAACGTTTCGCAAA
This sequence comes from Pyrinomonadaceae bacterium, assembly GCA_040005335.1. Classification (GTDB taxonomy): domain Bacteria; phylum Acidobacteriota; class Blastocatellia; order Pyrinomonadales; family Pyrinomonadaceae; genus JBBQUS01. Next base: position 1,848 of record JBDTZD010000332.1, read on the forward strand.
TTTCTAATGCTTGCTCGCCCGAATCAGGCTGCGAGATAAAAAGCTGATCAATGTCCACACCGAGCTTGTGGGCATAGTCTGGATCCATCGCGTGTTCCGCATCAATATAAGCTGCAATGCCGCCGAGTTTCTGCGCTTCGGCAACGACGTGCAGCGCGAGAGTGGTTTTACCAGAACTCTCCGGTCCGTAAACTTCAACAATTCGACCGCGCGGGAAACCGCCGACGCCGATTGCCGCGTCCAAACTCAGACAGCTGGTTGAGATCACTCCGACTTGCTCCGACGGACGCTCGCCCATCTTCATAATTGCGCCTTTGCCGAATTTCTTCTCAATATTCGCCAGCGCCGATTCTATTGCTTTAGTTTTATCTGTACTCATGTTATTCGCGTTTTTTGTTGCTGCTGTTGCTGTTGCCTGCATCTTAACACTCCCGATTTAATTTTGTCTTGTAAGAAATTCTTTAGAAGCAAATTTAGTGTAACAGGTTTGACGCGAAAATGAAAATTTGTTTCGTGCATGAAACGAATGTATTTGGACAGATTTATTTTAGGCGACTTTTTCGCGATTAAATTGATTCAAAAGTGAACTTAAACACTTTTCACTGCATCTATTTTTTAACTTCATTATTTATTCGCTAAACGAGAGGAAAAATGACGGGAAAATTTTTAGCAGGTTTTTTAGCATTAGCTGTTTTGTTGCTGACGGGCTTAAATGCAGCGGCGCAGCAGGATTTAGGCGCAGAAAAGTCGAACATAGTCAAAGCTAATTTGAGCCAAGCCGAGATTGACAAAATAGTCGCGGCTTTTTCCGCAAAAGAAGGACAATATCGCCAAGCCCTTAATCAATATGGATTTAGGCGCGAAGCGACGATTCAGACAATTGGTTTCGGCGGGCAGGTTTCGGGCGAGTATCGTCGCGATTCACAGTTTACGTTTGGAGATGACGGCAGACGTTATGAGAAAGTTTTATTTGCTCCGCTTCCGACAATCAAAGAGTTGCAGATTACCACTGAAGACATCGAAGATTTAGGCGGCGTCAACCAATTTGCGCTCGAAGCATCAAAAATTAATCAGTATAGTTTTACGTTTTTGGGCAAAGAGAAAATTGACGAGTTAAATTTATACGTGTTCGACGTCGCGCCAAAGGTAATGCCAGACCCGAAGAAAATCCAGGATCGTTATTTTCAAGGACGGATTTGGGTTGACGACCAGGATTTGCAAATCGTTAAATCTAAAGGCAAAGGTGTCCCCGAAGGGAAGCAGCGTTTTCCGGTTGTAGAAACGTATCGCGAAAACATTGACACCAAATACTGGTTTCCAACTTACTCATACGCCAATCAGGATTTGGTTTTTGAGACCGGGCAAGTTGTCCATTTCAAAATGAAATTAAAGTTCAGCGATTATAAACAGGGGCGCAGTGAAGTTAGAATTTTGGACGATGA
>JBDTZD010000334.1:0-3255 GCA_040005335.1 Pyrinomonadaceae bacterium
AAGTCGCACAAAGTTTCGGCAAATTCTGCGGAGCCGTATTCATGAGCTTGACGCAAACCGTAAAGAATTGGATGCGCGATTTGATTAACGGTTGAAAGCAACAGCTTTTCTATTGCGGCTTCCTGCTCAGGGGACAGGCTGCCTAATTTGCTGCGTTGTTTATCTAATTCGTTCCGTGCCTTTTCCTGCATTTTTTGCCGCAGCTCACCTAGAGTTTCGCCAAAATTCATTGTTTGCAGAGTTCGCCAAAATTCCGCCACCTCTTCTTCGACAATTGCTTCAGCGCGAACGGCTTCCTTCTGACGTTCCGAAAGATTTGAGGTGATAACCATCTCTAAATCATCAACCGAATACAGAAAAATGTTTTCGCCGCTGATATCAGGTGAAATGTTGCGCGGAACGCTAATGTCGATAAACAAAACCGGGCGGTTATGACGCTCAATTTGCGAGGCTTTAACCATTTCCGGAGTGATTAAAAAGTCTTGAGCCGAGGTTGAACAAATTACGATATCGGCTTGAGAGAGAGAGAGAGCTAGATTTTCAAAAGCTATTACCTCGCCCGTAAATTCCATCGCCAGCTTAACCGCATTTTGATATGTCCGGTTAGCGATTAAAATTCGCCCGGCGCCGTGTTCGACTAAATGTTTCGCGGCAAGTTCAGCCATTTCCCCCGCGCCGACTAGTAAAACAGTTTTATTTTCGAGGGTTCCGGAGAAAACCTTCTGCGCCAAATTAATGGCAGCGGAGGCGATAGATACTGCATTATTTGCAATTCGAGTTTCGGTTCGAACACGTTTTGCCGTGTGAAATGCGTGATGCAGCAGCTTGTGCAAAACACGGCGGGTAGTTCCGGCTTCCGAAGCAATTCTATATGATTGTCTGACTTGCCCCAAAATTTGCGTTTCGCCAACAATCATTGAATCGAGCGACGCGGCGACGCGAAATAAATGCCGGGCGGCTTCGACGCCCGAAAAATGATAAAGATAATTTGAAAATTGCTTCGGAGCAATGTTCTTAAAGTGTCCCCAAAAATTGACAATTTGGGGGAGAGGATCCGTTTCATCAGTTTCGATTAAAATTTCGACCCGGTTGCAGGTTGATAAAACGAGGGCTTCGCGAGATATCGCGCCTTTCGCCAAAACGGGCAATACCGATTGGTAATCCGATTCAGTAAAGGCAAGCCGTTCGCGCAGCTCAAGTGGTGCAGTTTTGTGGTTGAGTCCGACTAATAACAACGACATGAGTTAAAATTCAATCAGTGTCTCAATTCATCAGGCTAAACTGTTCAAGGGCTAAGAACAAGTTAGCAGAAGTGAAAATTTTAGAGTGGCTAAATTCAATTTTCTAATATTGGGGGGAAATTTGTTTTTGACACGAATCTCGCCGTTAGCTTAACTTTGAGTGTAAGATTTATCGGTAATTTTTTCAATAGAAATATACATGAAAGCTGTAATTTTAGCCGCTGGGTTTGGAACGAGATTGTTTCCCCTGACAGTTGATCGCACAAAGCCCGCGATTCCTTTTTTGGGCAAACCCCTGGTCGGCTATGTCGCCGAATATTTAAGCGGGTTTGGCTTTAAAGAAGTCGTCGTTAATCTACATCACCAGCCGGAATCAGTCAAAGCCGCGCTCGGAGACGGCAGTAAATTTGGAGTTAAAATTTATTATACGCTTGAACAACCAATTATTTTGGGCACTGCGGGAGCGTTGTGGAACGCTCGAAATATATTAAGAAATGAAACATTTCTTGTGATCAACGGAAAAATCGTGACCGACATAGATTTAGCTGCTGCGCTCCGAACTCATCGAGAATCAGGCGCCATCGCCACAATGGTCTTAAAAGAGAACATAAAACGCGAAAAATTTACCATTATAAAAACTGAACACAATTTGGTCAAAGGCTTTGGCGGCTTTCCCGAACCGCTTTTTGCAGATGAAATCCAAAATCCAAAATCCAAAATCCAAAACCCTTTGATGTACACCGGAATTCAAATTCTCGAACCGGAAGTTCTCGATTATATTCCCGCAGAGATCGAATCTGATATTATCTCAGTTTTTTATCGTCCTGCCCTTGCCAAAAGGGAACGTATTGCTGCGCACGTCGCAACCGGAAACTGGTACGAGCTTTCGACCATTCCGCGTTATTTAGACGTTTCTCTAGCGATGATGGACCGAGCAAGCAAAGGCGTCGTTTCAGGAGCAAACGCTCAAATCGCGGCGACCGCGAAAGTCAGTGATTCTATTTTGTGGGATAACGTTTGCGTTAAAGACGGAGCTACGATTGAACGTGCAATTTTGGGCGACGGTGTCGTCATCAACGCAGGCGAGACGATTAAAAACTCCGCAGTGGTCAGAGCTGATTTAGTACGCGGCCGGGAAATTCCCGCTAAAGCATTGAATGGTTATTTTGTAAACGGTAATTATGTCGTACCGCTTGTTTAAGTTAGAATATCGGCAAACTACAAAAACCGTCATGACTCAAACGCAAATTTATACTGAATCATCAATTTTGAGGCTTGAAAACTTCTTATCCGAACGTTCCTCAGAAACTTTAGGTCAGATTGAGCCGCTCACGCCGGACGCTTCTACCCGTGAATACTTTCGTATTGCGTGGGAAAAGGCGACGGCGATTGCCTGCGTTTATCCCGAACCTTTTGTGCCGCAAGAACAGTCTTATTTAGATGTCTCAAATTTATTTGTGGCGGCTGGTTTGCCGGTTGCAGAAATCTACGATTTTTGCCCTGAATTTGGCGTCGTTGTTCACGAAGATTTTGGCGACAGAATTTTGCGCCCAATTTTAGACAGCATCTCGGAAAAAGAGAAAGACAGTTTATTAAATCAAGCTATTATTCTAATTGCCGAAATCCAAGTGGCGACTAAACTCGCATTTGAACTCGATTCAATCGCTTCGCGCCTAGCATTTGATAGCTCAAAACTTTCTTGGGAACTTGATTTTTTCACCAAGCATTATTTTGAGACTTTGCGGAGGGAAGAATTGAGCGAAACTGATAAAAGAGCTTTAAAAGCTGAATTGGACGAAGTAGCGAGTGAACTTGGAGATCGCATTTCGATTTTGTGTCACCGCGATTTTCACGCTGCGAACTTAATGATTGACCGAGAAAACCGCTTGCGAATTATTGACCATCAGGACGCGCGAATGGGCGCGGCAAGCTATGATCTGGTTTCGCTTCTGCTTGATCGAATAGATGCGCCGCCCTCAGAGAATTGGATTGCCGAGAAACAGCAGTTTTTTCT
>JBDTZD010000403.1:0-3250 GCA_040005335.1 Pyrinomonadaceae bacterium
CGTTAGCTGGATTATCGTCTTTCGAGTTCGGGTCGCCGCTCTGAATAATTCCAAGATTTGGATTGATCCGGTGAAATGTCACACCGTTATAAAATCCTTCGCTTGCCAAAGCTTTAAACTGCGCCACCATTTTCGGAGCGACGTTTGAGTAAAGCTCCATTTTAATTGTTCCGTAACCTTCGGTTTCAATCACGGCAATCTCCGTATCCGCGACGGGTTTGGCATTTTCCGTAAACGGCGGAACGGCTCGCGGATCATTGCTATTGGTCGCCGTCTTGACGTTTGACTGATTGTTATTGCAGGCAACGGGAAAAACGCTCGAAACTAAAATAAAAAACAAAATTGTGCGCTTCGTCATATTTTGAAAGTTAAAAAATGAATTTTAAGACGGGTCAAATTTTTCAGAAAAGTTTGCGGCTGTCAAGCAAAATTGTAACCGGACCATTATTGACGAGTTCGATCTGCATCATCGCCTGAAAAACTCCGGTCTGAACATCTTTCACGGTTTTATTAGCTTCATTGACAAAATAATCGTACAAACTTTTTGCTTTCTGAGGCTCGGCGGCATCGCTGTACGAGGGGCGTCTGCCGCGCCTAGCGTCGCCAAAAAGCGTAAATTGCGAAACTATGAGCAACGCGCCGTTTATGTCCTGCAAAGATAAATTCATCTTGCCGTCAGAATCGTCAAAGATACGCAAACCACAGATTTTTTCAAGCAAGTAGTTTGCATCCTGCTCCGTATCGTCCGCACCAACACCGAGCAAAACGAGCAAGCCATTCCTGATTTTGCCGACCTGCTGATCTTCGACTGTCACGCTGGCGCGTGAAACTCTTTGGACAACTGCCCGCATAAACAAAGTCCCAAGTCCAAAGTCTAAAGCCCGAAGTCTAAAGCCCGCCAGTCATATTGACTTTAAGCTTGGGACTTTGGACTTGGGACTTTGGACTTCATTGCGCTGGAGTGAAAATTGTCGGGCTTTGATAAGTCACGCCAAAGGTAACGCCGCTCCGCGGACTGTACTTGGTTAAACCAATTGTCCCTGCCGCGTCAAACCGTAAACCGGAAGCCTTGATCTGTGTTCCGAGGCGAAATTCGCCTTGACTTTCAGTGCCGAGCGGCGCAAGTCCGCTTCTCGTGCTGGCGCGTCCATTAACTTCTGAAACAAGATTAAAACGATTGTTGACTCGAAAAATTCCGGCCAGACCATAGAGCAGAACATCATTTTGCGTAAAGCGTTCGAGCGGCGCGGGCAAAATTCCCACCCCCAAATTGCCGAACAGATTGATTTGCCGTGTTTTATCTTGGTATTGTCTGCCAAATTTTTTGCCGATGAGCAGTAGCCCAAAAATGTTGTTCTGATTTGTCCCGAGACCGCGCGCCTGGTTAGAGTTTGGCAGTTGAAAACCAAATTTAAAGCCGAGCGCAGGCGTCTTGCTGGTTTCGTTTCTCAGTTTAATTTTGGCGGCAAGCGAAAAATCGCCGATGTCGTTGGCTGAATTTGCGTTTGGCGCGAGCGAGAGCGGAATTGGCGAAGGAGTTGTGGCAGAGTTAATTGCCAAGAAATTTTGCAGCGTCCCTGCGAGTTCAAACGAAATGTTTGGCGCAAAACCGGCGTTGATTTCAATTACGCCGACGCGGGTTAAATCTCCCTGCAAACCGGACAATCGAAACTTGGCGTTTTGCAGAAAATCAACTCCCGCGCCGATTCTGACCGAGCCTTGCGGCACAATGTCAACGTCTTCAGTAATTAGCGGGCGTTGCTGCGCCTGTGCAGTCGCGGCGATGAGAAACAAGACAAAAGCAACTAATACGAGATTTTTGAGCTTCATTGGTTACGATTTCTTTCTGAAAATCTTACCTGCAAAAAACGACGCGGCGAAAAGAATCAAGCCGAGCGCGATAAGAAACATTGCGGCGTCACTGCCACCCGGAAATTTAAAACTGCCGATGATAAAACTTTTGCCGCTGAGAGTGTTGGCAAAAACAAAAACGCCGATAGCGACGAGCAGAATGCCTACTAAATTCATCACCGACAAAAGAGATTTTGGCATTTAATTTCTACTCCAGCGTTAAAAATACTTTTATTTGGCGTTTCTTTCAACTCTCAACGGCTCTTTGCAGAGCGTTTGCAATCTGTCAAAGTTAAAAGCAAAATAGAGTGGAAAGCGAATTTTGAGGAAGTTTTAAAGATGAGTTTGGAAGAAGCTGGAAAATCCGAAACTGCGACGCTGCGTCTTGTCACTCATAACAAAGAGGTCGAAGATCCGCAGCCTGTTCGTCGGCAATTTGTTAATTTTGCATTTTATCGTCTTTTGCCGTCCTGGAAAACGCTTGGCGAGCGCGAGCGTGAGCAGGGCAAAGCTGAATTCAAAGCGGTTTGCGACAAATTCGAGAAAGAGATGCTGCTAACTACTTACTCTCTCGTCGGTTTGCGAAAAAACGTTGATTTGATGCTCTGGCGAATAGGATACGATTTGGATGCGTTTCAGGATATGACTGAAAAACTCGGCAGCACCGCGCTCGGCCGGCATATGGAAATTTCTGAAAATTTTCTTTCGATGACCAAGCGCTCAATGTACATTGACAAATTTCATCCCGAACATGCCGAGGATCGTCTGCACATTATTCCCGGCAAAGGCAAATACTTGTTTGTTTACCCGTTTGTCAAAACGCGCGACTGGTACATGAAATCGCCGGACGAACGACAGAATTTGATGGATGAACACATCCGCGTCGGGATGAAATACCGCACGGTCAAACTTCACACTACTTATTCGTTTGGACTCGACGATCAGGAATTTGTCGTCGCCTTTGAAACGGACGAGCCGCAGGATTTCCTCGATCTCGTTGAGGAGCTGAGGTTTACGCAGGCGAGCAAATACACTTTGCGCGACACACCGATGTACACTTGCCGCCAGCGCGAATTACCGGAATGTCTTGCGGCGCTCGGATAAATTGATTGATGAAAACAGCCAGAAAGTTTATTGTGAGCGGAGTCGTTCAGGGCGTTGGGTTTCGTTTTTTCGCGCAACGCGCGGCGGCTAAACACCAGGTTACAGGTTACGTTCGAAACCTGCCCGACGGACGCGTCGAAGCGCTCGCCGAAGGCAATGAAACGGCGGTCGAAAATTTTAAAGCTGAGCTGATCGCGGGTTCGACTCATTCAGTCGTTGAACAAATCGAAGAAATCGTCATTGAACTGAATCGCAACTATCCAATATTTAGAATTGAAAGATAAAAGCGGTGAGC
>JBDTZD010000383.1:0-3247 GCA_040005335.1 Pyrinomonadaceae bacterium
GAAAATTTATGTTGAAAAGTTTACTAAAACAAAAAATCAGAATTTTGGGCGCGTTGTTTGTGATTCTGACGGTTTTAATTCCAACTGCTTTTCAGTAAAGTTTAGGTTGACATCAAAAGTCGCCGGATATTGCTGTTTGATCACTTTGGCTACAATGCAAACATAGCAATCAAAAATAAAAAGAAGTTGCAAGGGCGCAGCTTCTTTTTATTTTTGACTTTTTTTTACATTTACTCAGGGAATAATCGTTTCATCATCTAAGCCAAAACCGTCTGATGCAATTGGCATCACGGTAATTGGATGTCCATCCGGATCAGGTAAATCATCGCCGAAGAAACGTGCTAAAATCACGGTAATGTTGTCTTCGCCGCCGCGTTCGTTGGCTTCTCTAACAAGTTCTGTACAAGCTTGTCCCAAATCTTCAGCAAAGCGTGTTACATAATATTGTAAATCTTCTTTCGCCAATTTATTTGACAAACCATCGCTGCACAACAGCAAAATGTCGCCGCGACACGGCTGAAAACGACAACTCACGGGGAAAATCTCGCTTTGCGCGCCGAGAGCCTGCAAAATCACATTACGAAGATGGTGCCGTTCGGCATCTTCGGCAGCTATTTGACCCGAATCAATTAATTGCTGGACGAGCGATTGATCTTTGGTAACTTGTTCGATTTGATCACCGCGAACAATATAACCCCGGCTGTCGCCGACTTGGATAAAATCAACTGTGTCGGGTGTGACTGCCGTCCCGGTAAATGTTGCGCCCATTCCATTATATTGCGGGTCGGACCGCCCTTTGCGAAAAACCGCGCGGTTAGCGTGAAGCGTAGCTTCCTGAAGTCTTTGAATCAACAAGTCTTCGGTCTCTGGGTTGAGCGTAATTTCCGGGTCATTCCCGAGCAATACGTCGCGAACGGCTTCAACAGCCATCTGGCTAGCCACTTCGCCCGCGTTTGCTCCGCCCATTCCGTCTGAAACGGCTAGTACCATTCCAGCCTGTTTCAGCTCAACCTGCGCGAAACTTGCCGCTACTTCATTTCGGCCGCCAAGTTCAAAACGTGCGCTGTCCAAATTCAAAAGCAGGAAATTATCTTCGTTGCCTTTGCGAACGCGCCCCACATCCGATTTTACGTGAATCTCTAGTTGCATGTATTAAACTGAAAACTGAAAACCGAGAACGGTTTATTCATTTTCCATTTTCTGTTTTCAAATTTCAAATTGTATTCAAGGCTTGATCTAAATCGGCGATGATGTCTTCAGCATCTTCAATACCAACTGAAATCCTCACCAAGCCATCTGTGATTCCTAAGTCGTTTCTTTTTTCAAGCGGGACAGAGGCGTGCGTCATTGTTGCCGGATGTGAAATCAGCGTCTCAACTCCGCCTAAGGATTCCGCTAAAGTACAAAGTTTAACAGTTTCCAACACTTTTTTGGCATTTTCGAGCGATCCGGTTTCAAATGCAATCATGCCGCCGAAACCATCTTGTTGTCGTTTAGCGAGTTCATGCTGCGGATGTGATTGCAAACCCGGATAATAGACCTTAATTACCCTCGGATGCTCGGTTAGAAAAGCGGCTACTGCCCGCCCATTTTCATCATGCTGCTTCATTCGCAGCGCTAGTGTTTTTGTTCCGCGCAAAACAAGCCACGAATCAAATGGCGATAAAATAGCTCCCACACTGTTTTGCAAAAACGCGAGTTTTTCGGCAATCTGTTTATCGTTTGTCACGACCACGCCGCCGATACTGTCCGAATGTCCATTTAGATATTTCGTCGTCGAATGAAGCACAATATCAACACCATGCTCCAGAGGGCGTTGCAGGGCGGGCGACATAAAAGTGTTATCGCAAACCACAATCGCGCCGCGCTGGTGCGCAATCGCCGAAACTGCTCGCAAATCTGTCACGCTCATCACCGGGTTAGTCGGCGTCTCGAGAAAAACCATTTTGGTGTTTGATTTGAGAGCAGTTTCGACGTTGTGCGAATCGGTAGTGTCAACATATGAAAACTCGATTCCGTATTGGCTTAAAATGCTATTAAAAAGGCGGAAAGTGCCGCCGTAAGTGTTGTCCGAGACAATCACATGGTCGCCCGTTTTGACAAGTCTGAGGGTAGTGTCAATCGCCGCCATGCCCGAAGCAAAAGCATAGCCGAACTCTGCGCCTTCGAGAGCGGCAAGATTCTTTTCAACTGCGGAGCGTGTGGGATTTTGCGTTCGCGCATACTCAAAGCCTTTGTGTCGTCCCAAACCATCCTGTGCGTAAGTTGAAGTTTGATAAAGCGGGACGATGACTGAGCCCGTCGTCGGGTCAGGTTCTTGTCCGGCGTGAATCGCTGTTGTGGCAAAGCCCATAAAATCAAAAATTATAAAGAAATAATCGCGCTAGAATGGTATCTTGCCAAAAACTTGCTGTCAAACGTTAATTTTTTTTGCAGACTTGAAGTTTGCAATTGATAGTCAAATTAGATTATAAAAATCTCGCTGAAATAAATTATAGTTTTGCGACAACTAATTTTATCTTAAAATAAACGCTTAAGTTTGCATGGATATTAATCAACTCGAAGTTTTAGTCGCCGTTGCGCAGGAGCATAGTTTTTCTCGCGCCGCGGAATTACTTAACCGGACGCAGCCTGCCGTTAGCCAAGCTGTGCGCCGTCTCGAAATCGAAATCGGCGAGCAGCTTTTCGACCGTTCTTCAAAAGATGGAACGCTGACTTCAGCCGGCGAAGTTTTAGTGGAATACGCCAGACAAATGCTCAATTTGCGGCGAGACGCGCAAAGCGCGGTGCGCGAGTTGCGCGATCTGCACACCGGTAAGATTACTCTCAGCGCCAACGAACACACGATTTTCGCTCTTCTGCCGGTCATTGAGATTTTTCGCCGGAATCATCCAAATATTAAAGTTGAGGTGCGACGCGGCGTAGCCAGCCGAATTCCAACCGAGGTTTTAGGACGCGAAGTGGAACTCGGCGCGATTTCCTTCAAACCCGAAGATGAAGCGGTTAAATCTGTGGCGATTGTGAGCGATGAATTGATTTTGATTGTTTCTCCAAATCACGCTTTTGCAAAGAGAGAATTTATTTTAATCAAAGAACTTGGGAAAGAGAATTTTATTGCTCACAATGCAGCTTCGCCGTATCGAGAAAAAGTTTTACACGCTTTTGAAAAACACCGAACTCCGCTCAACATCAGCATCGAGCTTCCAAGTCTCGAAGCAATCAAACGCCTTGTCGAGCAAAATGTCGG
>JBDTZD010000338.1:0-10940 GCA_040005335.1 Pyrinomonadaceae bacterium
ATATCGGCGGCTTTATTGCCGGACTTGCGCTCATCAAAGTTTTTGCCATCGGGACGAAAGCAACACCAGCAACAAAGATTTAAAATTCAATCCATTCAGTCGGATTTTTGTGATGTGAAATCGTAATACGCGTTTCTGCACGAAAAAGCGGTGAACGTTCATGTAAAGCAGATTCGGCAGTTAATTTTGCAAGATGCGGTTCGTTGGCGCGCTGTGATAAATGAGTGAGAATGATGTGATGCGCCGCGCCGTCAAATTCATTAGTCAGCCAAATTGCCAAATCTTCATTTGATAAATGCCCGGTGCGCGACGAAATTCTTTGTTTCAAATCCCACGAATAAACGGGACAAGTTTTAAGCATCGCTAAGTTGTGATTCGATTCAACAATAATGGCATCGCAACCGCGCATTTTTTGTGAAATTAGCGTTGTAATGTGGCCGAAATCTGTCAGCGCGGCGAGTTTTACGCCGGCATGTCTAGCGACAAAACCAAAATTGTCCGCCGCGTCGTGCGGAATCGAGAATGGCTCAAAATCAATCTCGCCGATGCAAAAATTTTGACTGGATTCTATTTCTACGACTTTTCCTCTAACAGCATCTGTGCGTTTCAAGCCTTCGTCTGGTTTGACGTGACGTTTTTCAAATAAATAGGCTTCGAGAGTTGCGCCGGACATATAAATCCGACAGTTGACGCTTTTCATTAAAACCCGTAAACCTCCGACATGATCTGAGTGTTCGTGGGTAATTAAAATCGCGTCCAAATCGGCAATATCTTCACCTACCTCAGCCACGCGACGCACGATTTCCTTCGCGCTCAAACCTGAATCAACCAAAACCTTTGTTTTTCCGGCAGTGATTAATATAGCGTTGCCCGTTGAACCACTGCCCAAGACCGTGAATTTCATTGATTAACAGCTTTCTTTTCTTTCTTGCGTTTGATTAGTCCAATGATGACAAAAATAAATCCAATGCTGACAAAAATGCTGCTTAAAGCGGCCGCATTCACGTCCAAATTTGGCTCAGGAGTTCCTTCGGTTTGCGCCTTTATCACTTCGTTCATAATTTGATTGGCATAATAAACTGCGGCAACAAAACTAACTGGTATTACCAAAAAACCGACGGTCAACCAAATTTTTGAATTCATAAAAAATTTCAAGAAACCGCGAGCCGCGAGCGTTCAATCTGAAAACCGTTGAGATTGCCAAGCGCGATGAGCGCGATTTTCTCAGTTACGAAAAATTCTTTGGCAACCGCCTGTACCTCTTCAACCGTAACTTTTTCGAGATTGGCGAGAGTTTCGTCAGGTGATATTTGCCGCCCATGAGTAATTTCATTATCGGCGAGATAAGCGGCGCGCACGCTCGAATCCTCCAGACCAAATAAAATCGAAGCGGCGGCTTGTTCTTTGACCAAATCAAGTTCTTCCGGCTTGACACCTTTTCTGACGATGCGTCGCATTTCATTGATAGATAAATCCACAACTTTTTCCAGTTGCGCGGGCGATGTCCCGGCATAAATTGAAAACACGCCGCAGTCATGAAACGCGATTGCGCTGGCGCCAACCGAATAAGCCAGCCCGCGTTTTTCTCTCACCGATTGCCATAATCGAGATGAAGCTCCGCCGCCGACAATGTTTGTTAATAAATGCGCGGCATAACGCTTTTCACTTTTTGCTTCGACAAACGGCGCGGCGATAATCAAATGCGCTTGCTCCAAATCCGGTTTTTTCCTGAGCAAAATTGGAGCGGCAAGCTTCGGCTTCGCCTCAAAGGATGAAGGCGGAAGGATGAAGGATGAAGACACGTCAAAAAACTTGTTTGACAATTCGACAATTTGTGCGTGTTCGACGTTTCCGGCGGCGGCAACGATTAAATTGTCGGGCGTAAAAACTTTGCGATGAAATGTGGCGATTATTTCATGATCAAAAGTTTTGACGGTTTTTTTTGTGCCTTCAATCGGCAAACCCAGAGGATGATTGGGGAAAAAGGCAGAGTTAAAAAGTTCGCCCAAATACTCTTCGGGCGAATCTTCAACCATTTTCATTTCTTCGATAATAACCTTTTGCTCGCGCCGCATTTCCTTCTCGTCAAAAACCGGATTTATTAGCATATCCGCGAGCAAATCGAATGTTTGTGGAAGCGTTTTGTCAACTACTTTCATCACAAAACCAGTTGATTCATGCGAAGTAAAAGCGTCCAAATTGCCGCCCAAGCGATCTGATTCGATGGCAATTTCGAGGGCTGAGCGTTTAGCAGTACCTTTGAAAACGGCGTGTTCGATAAAGTGATGAATTCCGTTGAGTGCAGCAGGTTCGTGCCGTGAACCTTTTTTGAGCCAGATTCCAATCGTCGCCGAACGCAAGTCCGGCATTTTTTCAGTTAAAATTGTCAGCCCGTTGGCAAGATGCGTAACTTTGATGTTTTCGTTCATTGATAATGCTGAAAACTAAATCGTAACACGCACTAAAACAAACGGAAAATGGAAAACGGAAAACGGATAATTTTGGGACTTCACTATCTTTAATTATCCATTTTCCGTTTTCGCTTATCAGTTAAATTTAGCTTTTGCCATTGGTTGGCGTTGTGGTTGGAACAGAATTGCCGTTGCTGTTTTTATTCATTTGGTCGCGGAATAAATTGAGCAATAGTAAACTTCCGATTCCTCCACCGCCGTCTCCGTTACCACCCGAAGCCATAATGTCGGGCGTGATGCGAACGCCTTTTTCGCCAATTACTTTCAAGGTTTCAACCAAAGCAACGCCGTTGGCGCCGAGAGCGTTGACTTGTTCGCGATAAGCGACGCCCTGCGCTTCGCCCATGAGCTGCATTTTTTCGGCTTCGGCTCTACCCGTTGACGAAATGTAATAAGCTTCGCCGTCGGCTTCGCGCTTGCGCTGTTCGCTGCGTTTGGCGGCTATTTCCACACCGACCGTCGCTTCCATCAAACTCTTTTGATTGTCGGCTTGCGAGCTTGTGCGGGCAAGTTCGATGCGCTTGATTTCGGCTTCGCGCTGCGCGTCGTACATGCCTTGCCGTTGTTCGGCGAGAATTTTCTCCGTCTGCGTTTTCATCAATTCTTCCGGCAGATGAATGTGACAAATCAAGACGTTCACCACATCAACATGATATTTCAAGAGGTGCATTCGGACGCGAGCCTCGGCGCGCTCCTGTTCTTCGTGACGGTTTTGCAAGTAAGCCATCGCCGAGCTTTCGGACGCTTGATTGCGGAAAATCGAATCAATCAGCGGGTGCATCACGTTTTGAATCAAACGACTGACATCGCCGATTTTCGCCACCATAAACGGCGCGTCTTCGGGTTTGACGCGAAAGACAACGCGCACTTCGAGCTGCATGGTAAAACCGTCTTTGGAAATAACTTCAAACGGGTCGAAAGTGTTTGAAACGTCGCCCGCTGTCCATTCGACGGTTTGATTGGTCGTCGGAATAACAATCGGTGAAACCGCGAGCGTGTTGACATAATAGCGTCCGGGTCCGACGACTGTTTCTTGAATTCCGCGAAACCCTTCCGGCACGACGTAGGCTTCATGCGCTCCGCTGTCAAGTCGTTTTTCCGCCGGATCGCCGCTCGCCAGCTCAGCTTTGATTTCTTCGAGCGAAGAGTTATCACCATCAACTTTGTCGAGCTTTTCTACCGCGATTTGCATTTGTTCCTGTTCCTCGCGCTCCAAGCGTTCTCTTATTTTCCGTGCCATTTCACGCCGAATTTCTTCCGAAGGGTCTTTGCCGACGTTTGAAACGATAACCGCCACCTCGCCGGGTTTAACTTCTTTCGCCGACTCCATAATCACTTTGAACATCAGCGGATTAATGTAATAAGTTCCGGGCAGAAGAATGTCTTTTTGGGGTCCGCGCTGACCGCCGCCCGTAATAAAAGTGTTAGGAGCTTGAAAATTATCGTGTCCGGTGACGGCTTGGGCGACGTAATCGCGCGGGTCAAGTGGTGCGCCGTCTAAGGCTTCGACCAGTCCGATTTGGTTCTCGCTAATGACAGTTGCGTCATACAATCGAACGTAAAAAAGTCCAGGCTTTTGCTCGTTTGAGCCATCAATCGAGACTGAGGCGGTGTGAATACGGTAAGTTCCGGGCGTTAAAGTTTCGACTTGCGGACCTTTTTGCCCACCGTTATAAACAAAACTTTCCGCGTCCTGAAAGTTTTTGTGCCCCTCAATTGCGCTGGCATGAAGTCGTCCCGGTTCGAGTTGTGCGCCGTCGGCGGAAGTCATCACGCCAATTTTACCGGGCGGGACGACAGTTGCTTTGGCAACGGAAACGTTAAATAAAAACGGGTGAATTGCCCATTTTCCGGGCGGCAGAGTGCGCAGTTGAATGCCTTTAACGCCGCCTTGTTTGATAAAAGCAATTGGGTCCTGGAAATTGTTGTGCGCGTTTTGGGCGCGATCGGGAGCGAAAATCGAACCTGTTTGCATCGGTTCGCCGTCAATCGCTTCAATCACACCAAGTTCGTCCGCGCCGATTTCGACGAGCGGAACTTTGCGCACTACTTGTTCAACCGGATACCACACAAAATGAAGTCCGGGTTTCAAGACATCAGCCTGAATGCCCACTTCGCCTTCGGTTGCGACAACTCGACCCTGCGGCATTCTTTTACCCAAGTAACGGCGTTCTTTGATGGCTACTTCCTGCGCTCCAACGTTGACGAGAAAGCGCGTGATAACATACCAAACGAGACCTATAACAATGAGCGCGACAACACCCATAACTATAAGGGGAACAAATTGCATTTTAATTTCCTCTACTTCTGCGGATTGATTAAAGAGCGCGGCGCGAATCCGCGAGCTTTTGTTTAAGCCAAAAGCCTGCGCCGGACATTCTAGCGGTTGGCGATAACAGCCAAAAATGGCTGCTCGCCAATTCGCGAAGTTCGCCCAATCTTAAATCAGACAACTGATCGTTTTTGATAAACTGCTCGGCTTCCGTAAAAACGCTTTGAAATAATTGAGCGTTGTCGGTGCGAATAGCGAGTTCAAAAAGCCCGGTCGTCTTTTGCATGTCGGGCGAGTTTTCCCAAACAGCTTGAAATTTTTTGATAAGTTTTTGATTTACATTGAAATTTTGGTGGTTCACAACAAACCACACGAGCGCGAGAACATCTTCGTCTAAAAGAGCGCGGTCGGTCAAGATTTCAAGCGCGTCGTGTTCAATCTTTTTATTTTGAGTTAAGGGCATTTCGGTCAATTCTGAAAATTTGATTAAACTTGCCCACGCCATTAATCTTTCACTTTCTTCGACGATTTTTCGACGATGCTCGGTTTGTTCGATTTCAGCCAGGATTTTCGCATCAGGCGTAAAAAGGCTAATGAATTTTGGTTGTAGTTGTGAATAAATTTGATTTTCTTTAGTTTTCGGCAAAAGAAAATGCCGCCGTCGAGCAGCGACAAAAAGCAGCGTTAAAAAAAGAAATGAAATTGTGAGGACGACGAGAAGCATCTTACGCCCTTCGAAAAATTTGCTGATCTTAAAAGGGCAAATTTTTCAGTTGCAGTAAATCATACGACAGGGTATTTTAGCATGTTCCAAATTTTGCACACGACCCAACGTTTTTACTGCTTTAATCAGCGTTGCAAAAAAATTCTTTTGTTCACAAACATATCGTGGCAACCGGATCATATACTTTTCGATATTTTTTATCCACGTTGTTTCTTATCTCAAACCTTGTCCGAATTGTTCCGTCCCAAACGCGCCGATGCCGTTTAAGCGAAAGCTAAAGAGAACCCGATTTTCGTTTCGCAATCCCACATTAAAACTTGAATATTGCAGCGTGACAGCGCAACAGTCAAAGGCGTAGCCGAGCGTCAAAGTCGAACTTATAAGCGGCGAAGCCTTGAGAGCGCGGCGATTTTGAAAGTCAAAGAAGAGCGAAGCTCCGCCGTAAAAGCCGCGCTCGCGATTACCCGCAAAAAGCGTTGGACTCCACTGCGAACCGCGTCTGGTCCCGGGTTCTTTGCCAAACGCATCGCTGTATCTTTCCAGACTCGGAACTAAATCAATTGCCCGTGTGTAGTAAAAAGTCTGAAAAATCTTGAGCAGCCGAGTGTCGTATCCAACGGTTGCGGATAAATCTCGGAGCCCGACGTTTTGAATCCCTAAATCCATTCTCGTGTTGACAAAAATCGTCCGGCGCGGACGGTAAGTCGAATCAATATTGAGCGGCGAAAACCGGCGCGGAACCCCGCCGAAAGTAAACGCCGTCAAATCCGTAAATGAACGAAGCTGGTTGCGCTGTCCTGGAACAAGCGCCCCGCCGAAATACGGGTCACCGAAATATTTGCCGCGCACGGTCAGCGTAAAAATTTCATAAGGCTGAATTGAAAGCGGCGTGGTCGGATTTTTCGAGATTTTCCTGAGCGCGTCGCGCGACACTCCTTCGGCGGGAATTTCGGTGTAACGCCGAACGTAAAAACGGTTGGTTAAACCATATTCGATTTCGTTGGTATCGGTAACTGTGTCGTTGTAATCAAACAAAATCGTTCGCCGAAAATCCTGTCCAATGCCGGTTCGTAAACGGAAGGCCAGGTATGGCTCAATAACATGGCGAAAGCGAAAAAGACCATCTTTTTCGTAGAAATTTTTTGCCAAGGCGGGCGGGCGAAAATCGAATTCGAGTTCGCCGTAACCGCGAAGCAGATTTTTGCCGTTGACCTGGCGCGTTGCAAAATCCTGCGAATCCGAATAAAAAGTCGAGCGCAGACCCGCAGTCGTCGTCAAAGAAAAGCCTTTGTAATAAAGCGGGATTTCAATTTGCGGATTAAAATCAAGCCTTTGACCGAGGGCAGGTGTGCGCTGAATTTGATTGGAAACGCTTGTCTGTGCTGCGGCCTCTGATGTTTCGCGCCTCGAAACGCCTTCCAAGCTGCTTCGAAATGAAAAATAGACGGGGAAATCTTTGGTGAAACCGAGCAAACTGGGACGCTTCTCAAAATAAACGCTTGGCAGATTGCGTGTCGAAATCCGCACGTCGGGCAAGCTGATAACTTGTGAACGCGCGAGAAAATCGAGACTGTAGTTATTCCAGGATTTGTTGATAAAAATCTGTGAAACCTCAATCGGCGAAATGATTTGTTGAATTCTATCTGAAAACACTTGGCGAAAAGCGAGGTTTGAGGTAAGGCGCACATCCACCGCCGCTGTAAAACCGTTCCGGAAATATTGAATGCCTTCGGCGTAAACAGAGGTCCCGCCCTGATTCGGTTTATCCGCTCCTCCACCACCAAAAATACGGTCTTTAACCGCAAAAAAGCCGAAGTTTAAATATGAACGCTCGCTCGCCCGTGTGCGCGCGTCAAAACCGAAACCAAGTCCGCGACTGGCATAAACGTCAGTTCGGAGAGTGACGTCAGCCGATTTGCCCAAAGTTTGGTAATAAGCGGTCGAAACGCGAAACCCTTTGTCACCGCCCGCCCCAAAAGTCGGCGTCAAAAAGCCGGAAGCTCGCTCGCGTTTTTTAATCGGAATTGAAGCATAGGGCAGCGGCAAAATGGGCAGATCGAGAACTCTGAAAGTCGGGCGCTTTAATTTAACGCGGTCGTCTGCCGTAATTTCGATTTTTTTTGCGGTAAAACTCCATTTAGGTACCAGATCGTCGCCGCAAGCCGTCACCTTGCCATTAGTAATTAAAATTTTGTTCAGAGAAACGCGCTCAACGCGGTCAGCAGTAAAATAAATTACAGTCCCGTCGGCAGTTTGGTTGGTAAAGCCGGTCGAGTTTTCAAAATAGCCAAGTTTAGTCGCGTAATTCCACTCGGTGCGAGTTCCGGTGATGCGTTGATCATTACCTTGATCAAAAACGACGCTCCCTTCGGCAACGATGCGATTAGTTGCTTCGTAAACCGTCACTTTGTCTGCCTGCAAACGGTAAATGCCGAGTTTGGCATCAACGTTTCCCGTGTAAACAAAAACGCGGGCGTTTTCGGGTCCCGAAACACTAATTCGTTCGTATTCGACGTTTAGCTCGTCGCTGTTGGGGAAATCCTTTTTTGCTTTTGGCGGCGGCAGCAAATTTTCGTTTTCGAGCGGATTGACGCTTGGCGTATCGGTAATTGGGTTAGTAACCTGCCTGTCAACCGGATTGGTCTGCTGCGCGTAAATAATCGGCGCACACAGAAGACACACAACGAGCGTAAAAAAACTAAAGCTTGAATAAAAACGCATGAAAATGTTCTTTGGGAAAATCATCAGGAAAAAGTTTCTGCAAGGAATTGTGTATTTTTGCTCGCGGTTTTTCAAGTTGGCGTTTTTTACACCGCTAAATCGGTAAATCGGTATCAAAAACACAAAACTGAATATGATGGCATTTCTAGTTGATTTTCTTGTTAACAAGTTTTAAACTTGTTTTCAAGTCAACCATTTATTTCGATTTCCGTAGGACGCTTCCCAAAGCGGTTGGAAAGCAGAAACAATTTTAAAATTTTAATTTCGCATTGGTTGGTAATCAGTGCAAAATATTTTGCCGGATTGATTTAAAATCGGTCGAGCCTCTTGTGTCCTACTTGTCCGTTTCACATTGCAACTTGTACGGGTTTGAGCCTTGCAGCAATATGTCCATGACACAAAAAAATATTCGCGTAAACGAAGAAACGGAAAAGGATTCGGTTCTCAATGAGGAAATCATTTTATCGAGCGACGATGAAAAGATTGAAAAAACGTTATTACCCGCTTTGAGAGAACGCCGGTCGCGCATTCCCGTTTACATTATCAGTGGAATTGTTTTGGCAAGTGCGATTGCCGGTTTCGGCTGGTGGCTCTATGCACGGCAATTTGCGACGACCGACGACGCTCTTATCCAAGGTAATATTTCATTGATCAGTCCAAAAATTACTGCCCGAGTCGCTAAAATCTACGTCGAAGATAACCAAGCTGTTAAAAAAGACGACTTGCTCGTCGAGCTCGAAGCGAATGAAGTTACTGCCAAACTAGAGAAAGCGCGGGCAACGCTGCTCACGGCTCAGGCTAGTCTCGAAAAAGCCAAAGCTAATGTTACATTGACCCGAGCCGACAGCCAAGCCGGTTTGAATCAAGCAAGCTCCAATTTACAAACCGCTAATAACACAATTGAGCAAACCAAAATTGCTTCGTCTATAAGGCAAAACGGGATTGCCCAAGCTCAAAGCCGGGCTGAAATGGCTGAGGCAAGCGTCAGACAAATGCAAGCGCAGATTCCAGCCGCCGCAGCTTCTATCGCTCAAGCCAAAGCGCAGGTGACAGCCGCGAAAAGTAAAGACGACGTAGCTCGCCTCGAATCCGAACGCGACAGAGCATTGTTTCAAGTCGGCGACGTTTCAAAACAAAAATTGGATTTATCAAACCGCGAATTGAGTGAATCGAGCGCCGGTTTGACATCGGCTGAAAAGGGAGTCGAAATTGCCGAAGCGCGCCTCGTTACTCTGCACCGACAAGTTGAATTTGAAGCGGCACATGCCCGCGAAGCCCAAACCGGAATTCAAGCGGCGGAAAACGATTACCGTCAATCAATCGCACAGGTTAATGTCGTCGCTTCGCAAGCCGATGAATCTGCCGGAAGGCTGGCGCAAGCTAGAGCTCTGCCCGCTCGCGTTGCGGTTGATCAATCTGAGGTCAATATCGCCGAAGCAAACATCGCTGAGGCTCAAGCCGCTCTTACCGAAGCTGAAATCGAGCTACAAAACACGAAGATTTATGCTCCGCAGGACGGCTTTATTTCGCAAAAAGCTGTTCAGACGGGACAGCTGGTTCAGCCCGACTCGTCTCTGATGATGGTGACGCAGCCCGGTATCTGGGTCGTCGCTAATTATAAGGAAACCCAAATCGAGCGGATTCAAATTGGTCAGCCGGTTGACATTTACGTTGACGCTTATCCGAGCGTGACTTTTCACGGGCGCGTTGAAAGCTTTCAAGCTGGCACAGGTTCGCGCTTTTCGATTCTGCCAACAGAAAACGCGACGGGCAATTTCGTCAAAGTCGTACAGCGAATCTCGGTCAAAATCGTTTTCGACGAAATGCCTGATAGTCGAAAATATCTGCTCTTCCCCGGCATGTCGGTCGTCCCGAAAATTCGAATCCGATAAATGAAAAAAGATTTCACACTTTCGGCGCTTGCTTCCGATGCTGCTGATTCTCCGCCTAATCCTTATTTTTCAATTTTCATATTAACGCTGGCGACCTTTATGGCAACGCTCGACACGACTATTACCAATGTCGCGTTGCCAAAAATGGCGGGCGATTTATCTGTCACGCCGAGCGAATTGGTCTGGGTGATCGGAGCTTATCTGGTAGCGACGGCGGCTGTTCTGCCGATTTCCGGCTGGCTTGCGACTTACTTTGGGCGTAAGCGGTATTACATGATTTCGGTTGCTGTTTTTACCCTCAGTTCGGTTCTCTGCGGGCTGGCGACGAATCTCGAATCGCTGATTTTTTTTCGTATTATTCAAGGCTTGGGCGGCGGTGGTCTGGCGACGAGCGAACAAGCGATTATCGCCGACATTATGCCCGCGGAAAAACTCGGACGTGCGTTTTCAATTTACGCTCTCGGAATTGCGGCGGCGCCCGTGTTTGGTCCCACCCTCGGCGGTTTTATTACCGATACCTGGAGTTGGCACTGGGTTTTCTTTATCAATCTCCCGATCGGAATTATCTCACTGGTTTTAAGCTGGTTGTTTGTTTACGAAACCGAGCAGTCAAAAGCCGCCAGAGTAAAATTTTTTAGAGAAGGCAAAACCATTGATTGGCCGGGAATTTTATTATTTGTCGGCGGAATTGCCGCGCTTGTAGTAGTTCTTCAACAAGGTCCAAAGGAGGGGTGGTTTGAGTCCGATTTTATTCTATTGCTAACGATGGGAGCTTTTTTCGCAATCCTGATTGGAATTGTTTGGGAATATTATCAGGAAAAACCGGCGGTTGACATCATGATGTTCAAAAATCGCAGTTT
>JBDTZD010000062.1:0-10930 GCA_040005335.1 Pyrinomonadaceae bacterium
AACAAAACTTCAAAACCGAGCGCGGACATTTTGAAAGAGCTGATTTCAGGGGCGTGACGATAAAATTCCGCAATCCCCACAATCGTCGCGGCGAGCGCGCCGAAAGCGTGCGAGAGCGCGGTTCGCTGCGGCATCGCAGTCATCGGCATCCAAATTGACATCGCCGCGCCGATTATCGAGCCAATTACCAAACCGATGATAATCCATTCGTAAGAAATTATTTCACGATTTAGAAGTGTTCCGACAACCGCCGCCAACATTCCAAACGCCGCCGCGTTCATCCCGCGCCGCGCTGTCGTCGGATGGCTCATCGCCTTCAAACCGTAGATAAACAAAACGGATGCGACAAGGTAAGTAATTTCGATTAAATACGGAACTTGCATTTTGGTATTTATTGTTTCTTGCTTGTTTTGTCTTGAAACATTCTGAGCATCCGGTCAGTTATCATAAATCCGCCGACGACGTTGATGGTCGCGGAAATTACTGCAATGACGCCCAAAATTGTGCTGATTCGGTCATGTTGCGAGCCTGCTAGAACAATCGAACCGACGAGGGAAATTCCCGAAATCGCATTGGTCGCCGACATCAAAGGCGTGTGCAGCAGGGGCGGAACTTTCGAGATGACTAGGTAGCCTAGAAAAGCCGCCAACACGAAAACGTAAAGCAAACTGATGATGGTTTCGGTTTCCATAATATTCAGGTCAGAACCGTCTGCGGTAGCTGACGGTTGAACGTTTGATAAGGTTTCTATTTATAAGTTTCAAGTTAAGAGTGAATTTAAACTTGAAACTTATAACTAAAGCTCTAATCCTTTAACTTAAACCGCCTGCTACCGCAGACGGTTCTGACTTAATTCTTTGATTCTTTCGTTGCGAATTTCGCCTTGATGCACGATACAACTGCCGTTCAGAATATCGTCGGAAAAATCCAGATTTAACACGCCTTCTTTCGCCAGCAAATTGCAAACGGCAGTCACATTCCGGGAAAAAAGCTGGCTGGCGTGAACCGGAATCGTCGCCGCCAGATTGGTCGGCGCGTAAATGAAAACTCCGTGGTGATTAACGATTTCGTTAGATTTGGAAAGCTCGCAGTTGCCACCGTTGGCGCCAGCTAAATCAATAATCACTGAGCCGTGTTTCATTGTCTCAACCGCTTCTTTGGTGATTAAGAGAGGTGCGCGCCTTCCCGGAACTTGGGCGGTTGTGATAATGCAGTCGGTAGTTGCGGCAGCTTTTGACAACAATTCGCGGGCTTTTTCCATAACATCTTCGCCAATCTCTTTGGCGTAACCGCCTTCGCCTTCGGCGTTGACACTTTCAAGTTCGAGAAATTTTGCCCCCAAAGAGCGGACGGCTTCGCCCGCCGCCGCCCTGATGTCAAATCCTTCGACGACTGCCCCCAAACGTCTGGCGGTAGCAATCGCCTGTAAGCCCGCAACGCCCGCGCCGATAATCAAGACTTTCGCTGGCGGAATCGTTCCCGCCGCAGTGGTCAACATTGGGAACATTCGCGGAAGTCGCTCGGTCGCCAGCAGGACGGCTTTGTAACCGGCAATCGTCGCCATCGAAGACAAAACATCCATTGCCTGCGCCCGCGTTGTGCGGGGAATCATTTCCAAAGAAATTGCCGTTAAATTGTGATCAATAAATGCTTGCAATTTTTCCGGCTCATCCAAAGGGCGCAACAAAGCGACGACAATTGCACCGTTTTTAAGTTGCGACAAGACTTGATCGGCGGGGCGATTTATTGCCAGCAAAACATCGGCTTTTGCCAGTAATTCTTCCTGAACAGCCAGAACTACCGCTCCGGCTTGTTCATATTCAGAATCGTTAGCGCCGGCCGCCTCGCCCGCGCCCGTTTCAACAAAGACTTTGTTTCCGGCCGCAACGAGTTTTTTGATTGATTCCGGGACCAGAGCAACGCGAAATTCGTCGGCAGATGATTCTTTCAGGGCAGCGATTTGCATTTGAAAATAGTAAAAGACGGTTGAAGCAATTAATCTATAACATTACAGCGGCAAAATTATAGTCTTTGTTAATAAAGATGTATAGAAGTTTTTCTGTCGTAATTTAAGAAGAGTCGAAATGCTGATATTCTTCGATGGGTGTTTTATAATTGAAGAGCAGTTAATTAATTGCAAATATCTAATAAAGTTGGTAGCAAAGCTTACTATCAGCGTAGTTATGATAAGATGTGGCATTATCTGGGAGAATAGAGAGATATGGCAGGCAAATTCGAATTAAAAAAATCATCTAACGATCAATTTTACTTTTCACTGCTGGCGGTCAACGGTGAATCCATTTTTGAAAGCGAAGCTTACACGTCAAAGGCAGGTGCCGAAAAAGGTATTGAGTCAGTAAAAGCCAACGCTTTAATTAACGAACGATACGAGCGCAAACTGGCAACCAACGGACAACCCTTTTTTGTTCTTAAAGCCGGGAATGGCGAACCTATTGGTCGCAGCGAAACTTATTCATCGGAGTCTGCCATGGAGAACGGCATCAAGTCGGTGAAATACAATGCTCCGGACGCTTTAACCCAAGATTTAACCTAAAGATAAGCAAGAAAGACCAACCTGAAAAGAGGTTGGTCTTTCTTGCGACAATTGAATTTTGGTAGAGATGCGGACAGCAGATTTCACCGATATTTGCTTGCTTTAGTCGTCTCTGCCATTTTTTTATCAAACAATCCTGCTTTTTATCAGATCAAACGGAGCGACTCTCAAGTTTTGCGAACGCTTCGATTATTGATTCCAATTTTAACTGTTTTTCACGAATTTTAGAGCTACGCCGTTCATGCAGTACCGCAGACCAGTGGGTTTCGGCCCATCATCAAAGACATGCCCAAGATGCGCATCGCAACGATTACACAGCACCTCAGTCCGTGTTTCGGGGAAGCTTTTGTCAACTTCCTCGCGGACATTAATTTTTGCTATGGGAGCATAAAAACTCGGCCATCCGGTTTGTGAATCAAATTTAGTTTCGGAGCTAAAAAGCGACAAATCACAACAGACACAGGCAAATACCCCCTTTTCATGAACCTCATTAAGCGGACTTGAATAAGGTCTTTCGGTTCCTTTATGGCGCGTCACTTCATATTGTTCAGGTGTCAGGAGGCGCTTCCACTCGTCGTCTGTTTTACTGACTTTTTTAAATGGTAGATCATCTATCATTGCTTTACCGGCAGCAGGTTCCGCAGCGCACGACGAAACCAGAGGTAAGCCTGCAATAGCAGTCAAAGCTGTTAACATCAATCCTGATTTCAAAAATAATCGTCTGTCCATAATTTTCTCCTCATCTATTAATGTCATTAAAGGATGTGATTTATTCCGAGCCAAAAATTTATCACAACAATAAAAAATGCCGCTCGCGTGAGCGGCTTCAGAGATAAGTTGATGAGTAATTAATATAAATAACTAATGACTGTTAGATTGCATAAATTAATTTACTGCTAAATACAATTGAGAAATAAATCATCATAAGTGCGATAAAATCGGACTAAATCAAAACCTCACAGAACAATTTTCAGATTTTTACTGAATAACTAAGCGACAAAGCGCAAAGTCAGTGTTAGAATGAGTTATGAGTTACAGTCCGTTAGCAATCAAACGCCGCAATATCCTCGGAGATCTTTATCCCCAGTGTGATACAGTCAGCAGTATTCCGGTTTACATGGATGACAAATCCGCAGATCCAATCGGATTTGTTGATGAAAGTTTGGGACGGTATATGGATGCGTTTTTATTTCATTTGCCTGAAGATGTTTGTAAAAAACTTTCGTCAAGTAGCTACGATATAATTATTGATTATGACTTTTCTGATCAGAGCGGCTCATCTGGTGAAAACAAACGTCTAAAGTTGAATCATATCTTGCTTATTCCAAAACAACTTCCTCGTGCTCTTCCAAGACGAAACGCTAACTCTGTAGTTAAAGAAGTTCAATAACATTTTTATTACATCTATTTGTCAAATACAGGTGTAAAACTCGACTGAAACGCGCCCGCAAGGAATTTTGTAAGGAGTTTTGTGATGCCTGAATGTAAACAATATGGTGGAATTACCAGAGACGAATTGAATCTGCTGAGAAAAGAATTAGCCAAAGAAGACATTACTCTGCCGGACGGAGACAATGTCGCATTTGCGGGTCCCTACGGAATTGAGCTTCAGGCTGTCTATCACGAAGCGAAAGAAACGTTAAAAATCTTCATTACTAAAAAGCCATTCTTTATCCCTGAATCGGAGATCTGGAAAATTGTTGACGCCGGGGTTGAGCCATTTGTCGGAGAGTGAAAGTCAATTGCGGATTAACCGAAAGCACCTGTTTAAGACACCTTAATTCCGCGTCGCTTGAGCTAGCGCTCGCCGCGCCAAACTGCTCATACTTAAAACTCGAACGCCTATGGATGTTAGATTTGTGGCAAACGCCGCTTTTCTAAAAAGCGAGCAGTAACGCAAACGAGTTCTAAATTTTTGCCGGTGTAATTTTTCATACGCAAGAGCAATTTGTTTGACCTCAGCATAATTTAATAAAATTGCTTGAGCAGCAATTTTACTTGATTCAAGAGCCATCAGCATTCCGCTCCCCGTAAAAGGATCAATAAAAGCCGCCGCATCGCCGATTGTTAAAAGTCTTGGAGCTGGCGCGAGACTTTTAGTACCGAAACTGTCAATTGAAACTGCTATCCAATCAAACGCTGTCTGAGAATGCCTGAGTGTTTCAGCCGCCCTTTTATTCTGAAAAACAACTTCGCGGAAAACTCGTTCGGCATTGTTTCCGAATTCGCGAACAACGTCGGCTTTAATCAAAAAACAATGATTGCTGAGATCATTTTCAATTTGAATTAAACCGCCGTACCCGCCTCTAAAAAAGTACATCTCGCAAACACCCGGTTCGATCTGGGCGTTTTTCAAATGCGCTTTGAAACCAATCAATTTTGCTTTTGAGGACTGCGCGCCGCTACTAGCAATCCGTTGCGAAATCTTACCAGCCTGTCCGCTTTGACGATTAGCAAATCGCGAGAGAACGGCTGCCCGCCCCGTTGCATCAACCGTTAAATCTGCCGTTAATTCAGAGTGCTGACCGCTTTTTGAGCGAACTTTGACGCCGCACACTTGCTCGCGTTCCCAAAGCAATCCGACTACTTGCGTTTCTTCCAAAACCTCCACTCCCAGATTTCGTGCTCGTTTGAGCAGTTGAAAATCCATTTCGGCGCGGCTCAACCCTAGTGCTCCGCCTGATCCATGATCAAACCACTTGCTGGGAACGGTGACGCTCGCGCCGCCGGGAGCATAAAACACGGTTTTAAAAATTGTATCTCCGCCCGCTGCCCGCATTTCTTCAAAGACGCCGAGGTCTCGGAAATGCGTTAAGCATTCCGGCGAGATAAATTCACCGCACAGCTTATGCCTGGGAAATTTTTCGCGTTCGACGAGCGTTACCCGAAAGCCGTTTTGCGCCAAACGAATTGCCAGACTTGAACCTGAAACTCCAGCTCCGGTAATAATAATTTGCGGCTTCATTAAATACTTTCCCTCTGGACTAACGATCTATTTTAAAATCACTTTTCAGTGTGGATTGAATTATGCACTATACAAGGCTAAACATTAGTATGGACTAAAGGTAAAAGGTAACGACAGTATGACTCAAGAAAATAAACAAATTGTGCGAAATTTTTATGAGGCAGCAAATACGCGCGATTCAAAAGCTCTAGCGGAATTGCTTGACGAAAACATCGAGATTTATCAATCTGAAGTTCTTCCGTGGGGCGGAAAATATCAGGGACACCAGGGATTTATGAGCTATGCCTTTAAAATGCTTGGAATGATTAATTCACAAGCTGTCATTGAACAGTTCATCGAGGCTGGCGACCAAGTGGTGGCGATTGGAAAAACGCAGGGAGAAGTCAATAGCAACAGCAAAAAATTTGAAATTCGCCTGGCTCATGTTTGGACAATAAAGAACGAAAAGCTGTCGCGGTTTGAAGTATATGTTGATGCTCCTGAGATGCTCCGAATGTTGGATGAATAATTTACAGCCGTTACAAATTGATGCAGAGGCGGCAGACGGATTATTAAACGAACCCGACGGATTCTGCTGTCTCGGACTCGACAATCCGAAAACCTCTGCCAATGTGGGCTCGGTTCTGCGCGCCGCTGGTTGTTACAATGTGGCAATGGTGGCGGTTTCCGGTCGGAGATACAAGCTCTCGGCAACAGACGCGCAAAAGGCTTACCGAAAACTGCCGTTTCTGCAAGTCGAAGATTTACGTTCTGTCATTCCATATGATTGCGTACCGGTAGCGATTGATTTAATAGCAGGCGCAACACCGCTCACGAGTTATCAACATCCTGAACGGGCGTTTTATATTTTCGGGGCGGAAGACGCAACGCTTGGAAATCGAATTACAAGCTGGTGCCGAGATATTGTTTATATTCCCACCGAGTCGTGTATGAATTTGGCGGCAACAGTGAACGTCGTCCTTTACGACCGGCTGGCAAAAATAGCATCTCAAAACTCCCGTTCCGGCTAAGTTAATTCAAAATGTCATTCTACCCCGCGAAAATTCAGGAACAATTTATCAACCCGCGATCCGTGGGCATTGTCGAATTTGCTAATGCAATTGGCACAGGTGCGTCTTTCATTTGCGGAGCTGTTTTAAAAATTTCGCTCAAAATTGAAAAAGGCAAAATTGCTGATGCAAAATTTAAAGCGGCAGGTTGCGGCTATCTGATAGCAGCGGCTGATGTTTTGTGCGAAAAAGTGATTGGCAAATCAATCAATCAAGGCGTGAATATTTTTGAGTTAATAGAAAATGAACTTGGTAAATTTGAAAATCCGCGCCATCATTGCGTCGAATTAGTGTGGCAAACCTGGCAAACGGCAATCAATTATTACCGGGCAGCGGAAGCGGCTGAGGAAAACGGCGAAGATGCGCTTGTTTGCTCCTGTTTCGGTATCTCGGAACGAGTAATCGAATCTGCAATTGTTGAAAATTTGCTTGCCACCGTCGCTGATGTGACGCGTGTTTGTCGGGCGGGGGGCGGTTGCGGCTCGTGCCAGCCATTGATTGAAGACATTTTAGGCGATGTTTGGCGCGGGTAATTTATTAGGCATCCGAAAGCCGCATGTTATAATGAAATTCGCGTTAGGTAATCTTTTTTAACGCGAATGTTTTATTAATGGACAAAACACGAAACTTTGACGGTAAACATGGATCAAGCTGGTAGTGGATTGTTGTTCTTTTTAGCGGCGGAGACAACCCAAATAGCAAGCGACCCAAACTTTTGGCTTTCGACTGCGCTCAAATTACTGGCGGTTTTCCTGCTCGTAGCGGCTAACGGCTTTTTTGTGGCGACGGAGTTTTCTCTGGTGACGGTGCGGAAAGCTCGAATCGAGGCTCGCGCCAGCGATGGCAGTAAAGGCGCAAAATCCGCGTTGCGCTTGCTTGAAGACCCGACGCTCTTTATTTCGACAGTGCAGCTTGGCGTCACCTTGGCTTCACTTGCGCTCGGTTGGCTGGGAGAGCCGACTGTCGCAGCTTTGCTGGAACCCATTGCGGAGCAAATCACCGCTGAAAATACAACGGCAGCTTATATTGCGCACGGCGCAGCGATTGTCATTGCATTTAGCCTAGTGACATTCCTGCACATTGTTTTGGGTGAGCTTTTCCCCAAGATGTTTGCGCTCGAACGCGCCGAATCGTTTGCGTTGATTGCTTCGCGCCCACTGGAGTTAATGGGCAAGATTTTTGCGCCCCTGCTCTGGGTTTTTAACCAAGCCGGAGCAGGACTTGCAAAACTCGTTGGACTCAAAGCAAGTCTCGAAGAATCTTCTGTTTACACCGAAGACGAAATCCGCCAATTAATTGATTTATCGCGTCTGAGCGGTCACGTCAATAAAGAAGAACAGCGTTTGATTAACAGCGTTTTTGAGTTTTCCGAAACTACTGTTAAAGAAACGATGATTCCGCGCACCCAGATGGCGGCGATTTCCGCTGACTGCAATCTCGAACAAATTACCGAAGCGTTCGCCCACAACGGCTATTCGCGTCTTCCGGTTTATCGAGAAGATTTGGACGACGTTTTAGGCTTTGTTCATGGCAAGGACGTGATGCCGTATTTACTTAAGCCGGAAACGTTTCGACTCTCAGACGTGATTCAGCCGCCGCTTTATATCGTTGATACAGCGCGGCTCGAAGATGTTTTGCGAAAAATGCAGCGTGAAAAAACGCATTTCGGTTTTGTCGTTGACGAACACGGCGGGGTCGAAGGAATTATCACGCTCGAAGATCTGTTGGAAGAAATCGTCGGTGATATTTCCGACGAACATGACGAAGAAGTTAATGACCAAATCTTGAAACAACCTGATGGCAGTTTTGTTTTGGACGGAGGTTTGGCGGTGCGTGATTTGAATCGCCGACTTGATTTGCACGTTCCTGAATCCGAAGGCTATACAACGATTGCCGGATTTTTAATGAGCGAAGCAGGGCAAATCTTGAACGCGGGCGAGACCGTGCGCTTTAATGGACATATTTTCCAAATTCAAAAAGTTGATCGCCGCCGAATCTTAAAAGTTCGAATGGAAAAGGTCGAAGATAAATCAGAAGCAGCCACAACAGCGGAAGCCTAATTTTTAAGTGACGAGGACGAACCGTAATTCGTAGTTTGTGTACCCTCGTCTTTATTATTTAACAGGAGAAATTTATTTATGAGTTTAATTGAGAGCGTTTCGGCTCGTGAAATTTTGGATTCGCGGGGAAACCCAACGATCGAAGCAGAAGTTGTTTTAGAAGATGGCACGATTGGGCGCGCTGCAGTGCCTTCCGGCGCGTCAACTGGCGAACACGAAGCCGTCGAACTACGCGATACCGGCGACGAAAGATATGGCGGTAAAGGAGTTTTACAGGCGGTCGAAAACGTTAATGAAAAAATTTCCTACGAACTCGAAGCCTCGGATGCGCTTGACCAAACATTGATTGATGAAACACTGATTGCCCTCGATGGAACGGCAAACAAATCCAACTTGGGCGCCAATGCGACCCTGGCAGTTTCATTAGCAACCGCCCGCGCAGCTGCTACTTTTCTCGGAATGCCGCTTTATCGCTATCTCGGCGGGGTGAATGCTAAAACTTTGCCGACTCCGATGATGAATATCATCAACGGCGGCGCGCACGCCGATAACAACGTTGATTTCCAGGAATTTATGGTGATGCCGGTCGGCGCGGAAGATTTTTCTCACGCGCTGCAAATTGGCGCGGAGATTTTTCATAGTCTCAAATCAGTGCTCAAAAAACGCGGCTTGGCGACATCTGTCGGCGATGAAGGCGGATTTGCACCCAACTTGAAATCGAACGAAGAAGCCATTGAAACAATTTTGGAAGCAGTCGAAAAGGCGGGTTTCACGACCGGTGCAGACGGGGAAATAATGCTCGCGCTTGACCCGGCCGCAAGCGAGTTTTTTGACGGCACAAATTACGTTTTTAAAAAGTCGGACAAACGAATTTTGTCAAGCGATGAAATGATCGAGTATTGGACGGATTGGGTGAATAAATACCCAATTATTTCCATCGAAGACGGTTTAGCCGAAGGCGATTGGGAAGGCTGGCAGAAAATTACCCAGCAATTAGGCAAGAGAATTCAGCTGGTCGGTGATGATTTGTTTGTTACCAATGTTGAATTTCTGCAAAAGGGAATTGATCTTGGAGCGGCCAACTCAATTTTGATTAAAGTCAATCAAATTGGCACTTTAACAGAAACATTGGATGCTATTGAATTAGCTAAAACCAACGGTATGACGGCAATCATCTCGCATCGTTCGGGCGAAACCGAAGATCATTTTATTGCTGATTTAGCCGTTGCTACAAACGCCGGTCAGATCAAAACCGGGAGCCTCTCGCGCTCCGACCGGATCGCCAAATACAACCAGTTGCTCCGTATCGAAGAAGATTTGGGCAGCGCAGCGCGTTATTTGGGTCGCAACTCGTTTTATCAGCTTAAAAATACGAAATAACACCTGTATTCGAGCGGACTATCTGCGAGTGACTTTCAACTTCCTCCGAAGAAATGTGAGAAACATTTTATCGGACAGACAGGTCGGATTGCTTGTTAGGTCGCTTTGCTCATGTAAATCTCTTTTATTTCCAAAAGATTGCGTTGAACTGTTTTTAAACAGTTCTGCTTACGGTTGAACTGAAATTTCGCGGACGAGACTTAAATCTATTTCTTTGGTTGACCCGTCCTTCATTCTGATTAGCAGAGTTCCTTTCGCCGGAACGGTTATTTGATTGCCATTTCGATTGACACTTCGATTGTTTTCCACCGTCTCACCGTTTCCACCGGTTTGCGCCGAACCGCCGGAGAGAGACGCGCCGCTCAAGCGAAATCGAAACGTGCCGCTACCGTTTGCTTCGTTGCTAGTAGTATGCAAAATAACGGTCTGCCGTTTGGTCAGTTTGACGCTTTTAACTTCACGTCCTGTTCCGCCAAAATCGCCCTGCACACCTTCGCAGCACAAAAGGGCGTTGGCGGCATTTTTGTCGAGCAATTCAAAAGCCAGCGAAAGCGTGCCGCTATCCTTGTTTCCCGCTATATCTGCGGTGATCGTCAATTCTCCCGGTCCGGCAGTAAATGAATAAAAATGTTCATCTTTATTGCTCTCTACATTCCCTCTAATTTCATTTGAGGTTAGCGGCGTCGGATGGTCACGGTCAGAGGATTGCGCAAATGTTGGGTTTACTGTTGCAAACAAAACGAGTCCGGCGACAAATAACAAAATCTTCTTCATTTGATACTCCTTCTTCTGGAAAGGCGCTGGATGTCAAATCTCAGTGCTGGTAATTAGTCGAAGGCTGGGCAGAGGAGGGATGGAGGAATCTCAAAAGTCCAGTCTAGTAAATTTCTAGGCAGCGCGATAATATGCTTATAACAGCGCC